>NZ_JBMWDP010000002.1:0-194865 GCF_049545505.1 Stenotrophomonas sp. NPDC077421
TGTCGAAGCTGCCGTCGGTTTCGCCGGCTTCCAGTTCCTTCAGGCGGGCAACCGACTGCTTGACGGTACGGAAGTTGGTCAGGGTGCCGCCCAGCCAACGCTGGTTCATGAACGGCATGCCGCAACGCTCGGCTTCTTCGCGGATCGACTCGCGGGCGCTGCGCTTGGTGCCCAGGAACAGGATGGTGCCGCGCTTCTGGGCAATGCTGGAAATGAAGTTCATCGCGTCATTGAAGAGCGGAACGGTCTTTTCCAGGTTGATGATGTGGATCTTGCCGCGGGCGCCGAAGATGTACTGGCCCATCTTGGGGTTCCAGTAACGGGTCTGGTGGCCGAAGTGGACGCCGGCTTCCAGCATCTGACGCATGGTGACCTGGGGCATTGCAATACTCCTGAGTGGGAACCGGCCGCCACGGGTAATAGATGGGCGGTCCGCCGTGAGGCGGGTGGTTCCGGGGTTGGGCTTCCCGGTCGTCTCCGTGGCCGAACTCCTTGCGGAGCACCCCGGCACGGATGGGGACGACAGGTGTGGATTCACCGGTGACGTCCGGTGTGGACGGTTTTCACGCGAAGAGCGCGGGAAATCCTGTCGATTATAGCCCGGCTGCGGCGGCCGGCGCAATTGGCGGGGTGGCCGGGGCCAGATCGGCCTGGGCGGCATCGTCCAGGCGGGCCTGGAAACGGCCGCGGTGGTAGCCGTCCGCCCGGGCCGGCAGGGACCATTGGCGCATCCGGCCCGGCAGGACGTAGCCGGCCAGGCCGGGGATCAGCGGGTGGCGCCGGCCGTGGGGGTCCACGAAGGCCAGGTCGGCCAGGCGGACATGGCGAGGGCCGTCATTGTAGAGCCGAAGGGACGGGCCGGGCAGGGCGTCGCCGAGCTGCACGGTCAGGGCGGGCGGACCTGCCGCGTCGCCGTCCGGGGCCAGGAACACCGGCAGCGAGACCTGCAGGGGCGGGCTGTCCGGCCCTGCGCGGAGCAGCAGCCGGTAGCTGCGCTCCTGCGCCAGCGGGCCGCTGTCCAGCCGCACCACGCGCAGCCGCTGCCGGCCGTCCGGGGCAATGGTGAGCCGGGTCGGGCTCAAGGCCACGTCATCGGCCGGGGTCAGCAGCTCCCGGTCGGGCGTCTGCTCCCAGCGATACAGCCGTGCGTGGCCCGTCCATGCGCCCGGGTGGGTATTGTGCAGCCAGAGTTCGCCGTCGGCGCTGCCGGCGGGGAGGGTGACCTGCAGCGGCGCGATCTCCAGCGCCTGGCCCGCCGCGACGCCGGGCAGCAGCCCTGCCAGCACGGCAAGCAGCGCCGCCCGCGGCGCGATCAGAAGATGAAGGTGGGAGGCCATGCGCGCTCCGGGCCGGGCGGTGCCGTTTCATCGGCCGGGGCCAGTGCCTGCACCTGCGCAGGTGGCGGGGTGCCATCATCGCTGCGCTGGTGGGCCGCCTGACAGGCGTCCGTCGCCGGGCCGGACGGCAGACGGCATGCCTCGACGACCCGCAGGGTGATGCGCAGGGGCGTGGCGGGGGCGCACAAGGCCGCGGGGACGGCCAGGCTGGCGAGCAGGCTCAGCGCCAGCAGCGGGACGGAACGGCGGCGGATCATCCACGTCGACAACAGGGAGGGCGACGGGGTTATCGGCGTTGTGGCGCCATGCTTGAGGGAACGCCACCGGCCTAGAACGTGATGGTGACCTGGACGCGGTCGTTGTAGCTGCCTTCGGCCACCGCACCGACCGTGGCCGGTGCGCGGCCGTACACGGTGATCGGCTGCGCGCTGCCGGTGCCCGTCTGGGCAAGGGTGTCCACGTTCTGCGTAGTGCCCCAGCGCAGGGTGCGCGCGCTGTCGCGGTACAGCTCATAGGGAATGGTGTAGGCGGCGTTGGTGACGTGCCGCATCCGCCGCACGCTGGTGCCACCGGCATACAGGCCGTTGTCCAGCGCGACCGTGAACGGCGTGCGCTTCAGGCAGGTGGTGGTGATGGTGGAGGTCTGGTCGATCGCGCTGGCGATGCTGCCGGCGCGGCTGCCGAAGTCCATGTCGGTGGCGACCGTGGCGCTGCATTGCGCGAGCACGTTGGCGGTCACGGTGAACGGGAAGGCGTCGGTGGCGGTCTTGTGCCCGGTGGTGCCGGCGGTGCAGGTCGCCGGGGTGGTCGAGCCGCCCAGGAGAACTTCGTTGTAGGCGTATTCCAGGGTGACCGCGCTGCCGGAAAAACTGCTGGTGTAGCTGCCGAAGGCCAGCGCCTGGTTGGCCGGGATCTGGCCGTAGAGGGTCAATGTGACTTCGCCATTGCCACCCAGGACAGGCACCGGGTACTTCAGATCGACGACCTGCGCCGGGGGCGTTCCGCCCGGCAGCAGTCCCCACGGGATGGTGCGCGCGGCATTGGTGTAGAGCTGGAACGACATGGTGTCGCCGAAGGTGTTGGTCATGCCGCGGAACGGGGACAGGGTGGTGCCCGTGCTGCCGGTTCCGATGCCGACACAGACCCGGACCGACGCGTCGGCGAGCAGGGACAGGCCGACGGTGCTGCACTGGATCTTGAACGACACCATCACATTGGTCGGCGCCGCTGCGCCATTGGTGATGGTGCCGAAGGCGAGCGCGCCCGGGGCGGTCGCGGTGCAGGTGGTGGCTGCCCGCGCAGGCGCCGGTACCAGCCACAGGCACGCCAGCAGCGCCGCCAGCGGCAGTCCGCTGTGCCAGGCGCTGCTCATGGGGGCACCGGCAGGCAGCGCAGCGGGCCGATGCGCAGGGGCGTGCCGTCGGCCGTGCCGACCACCGCGACCTCGACCTCGCAGCGGCCGGTCTCTGTCTCCACGCGCAGGCGGCTCTGCGCAGGCAGATCGTCGAGGTAGGCCTCGCCGTCATAGCCCACGATGGTCCGGCGGCCATCGGGCAGGTGCACGCGGCTGCCCGGGGGCAGGGCCAGGCCCAGCGGATCGTGCAGTACCACGGTGGCCTGGCGGGTGCGCCGCAGCCCGAAGGCAACGCCCAGTCCGGCGTTCTGGCGCGGCGTCACCCAGGTGTCCACCCGGTCGGCGCGCATCTCGGCCGGCAGGTCGAGGGTGTCGATGGAGAGGCGGTTGCGCTGCCAGGACAGCAGCGGGGTGACCAGCAGCAGGCCGTTGGCATCGGTCACCCCGATCAGTCGGTTCTCCAGGCGCACCGGGATGCCGCCGATACCATCGGTGGAAACCACCGCGAACGCATCCGGCACTTCGCGTGCGGCAAAGGCATGGCCCCCCATCCAGACCAGGCTGCCGGCGGCATTGGCATAAGCGAAGTTGGCATCGCCCTGGCGCGAGGCGCCGAGTGCGTAGCGGCCGACCCGGTTCAGCCAGCCCAGTTCGGCCAGTCCGCCGGCACCACCATCGCCATCGCGGGCCTGCAGCCGCCAGCCGAACCCACCCTGGCTGCCGTCCCCCGGAACCGGTTGCGAGACATCCACGGCATACAGACGGCGGTCGCCGTTGCGCTGGGCCGACACGCTGCTCTGTCGGTTGCGGCCCAGGCTGGCCGACACCGACAGGTAGACGCTGCGGTCGTCACGGTCGGACAGGTCCTGGTTGAAGGACAGGTAGGCAGACCAGCGCGCCGAGAAGGTCTTGTTCCAGAACAGGCTGGCGTAGCGGTTGTCGTCACCGTCGGGATAGGACAACCGCAGGTAGCTTGCGCTGATCGCGCCGGCGCGGCCCAGGGTCAGGCCCAGGGTGAGCTGGTCGGTGACATCGGGGGGCAGGGCCTCCTGCAGGGCGCCCAGGTCGCGGTAGTCGCCGTGGGTGCGGCGGGTGGCGGCATTGACGTTGACGCGCCGGTTGTTCCAGCTGTAGCCCAGCGCCCACTGGCCACCCTCGCGACCGTTCACACGGCTGCCGGCGTACGCTGCGTTGAACACGCCGCCGGGGCCCAGCAGCCACCAGCCGCCGGCGCCGGCGTTGGCCACGCCGCCACCGCCTTCGGCGTGGGCCTCGGCGGTGAAGCGGTTGCTGACACCGTGGCGCCAGGTGCCGCTGACCAGCACCGGGGTGTCGTAGGCGAAGGAGTGGATGCCATATTCGCGGCGCATCCGGCCCACGCCCAGTGACCAGTCGGTGAGGCCTTTGGCGAGCAGCTGCTGGGCGCCGTAGAAGGCGAAGTCCACGGTCTGCATGCGCCCGTAGGCGTCGGTGATCACCACCTGCGCGTTGCCGGCCCCGCTGATGCCGGGCTGGGCGGCGAGCTGGAACGGCCCCACCGGGACCTCGCCGTTGTACTGACGCAGTCCGTCCACGTACAGCTCCACGCTGGAGGGCACCACGGCCTCGCCAAGGAAGGTGGGCGTGGGGGTGAGCACACGGTAGGGCTGCAGTCCGTAGTTGCGGCCGATCTGCACGCCGCCCATGCGTACCGGGCGGCTCCAGTCGACGAACCCGCTGAAGAAGTCGCCCACGGTCAAGGTCGTGGCGCTGTCGGGGAAGTCCAGTTCCCAGTGGCTGTCCAGACGGACGCTTTCGCCGCGCCAGTGGCCACTGCGGCCTTCCTGGTAGGTGCGCAGCAACTGGGTGCTTTCCAGCACGCCACGGCCGAGGCCGAACACGCGCCACTGGGTGGTGAGGGCCAGGTTGCCCGCATCCTGGTTGTGGCTGGCATACACGTCGTAATTGAGCAGGGCGCCCGGCGACGCGCTGGCCACCGGCGTGGGCGCTGCCGCGCGTTCCAGCAGGGTGGTGGGCAGGGTCAGCTGCGACAGCGGCGCGTCCAGCGCCAAGGTCTGCAGCGCAGCGTCGTAGCGCACCACAACGCCGCCCAGGGCATCCAGTGGCAGCGGGGCCTCACCCCGCACGCTGAAACCGAGCTGGCGCAGGGTGGAGGCCGGGGCCATCAGGCGGCCGGCGTCCAGCGAGAACGGCAGCAGACCGCGTGGACTGCGATTGAGGGTCACATCCAGATACAGCGTCTGCGTTGCCGTCAACGGCGTGGGTGCCGGCAGCAGGGCGTCGCCGGACGCGCCGATATCGGCCTCCGCCGCGCTCGCGGCCGGGGGCAACAGGCTTGCAGCCAGCGCCATCCGCACGCACGCCTCAGCGAGACGGTGGCGCAAGGGGGAGCGGGGTCTGGGCCTGCTCGCCATTGATCTTCGCCGAAAGCGTGCCGCCCGCCATCCGGGCTGCGGTGAGTTCCAGGGGCCAGCGCATGGTCTGGCCGCTCAGTACATACCCGAGCAGGCCCGGCTGGACGATCTGCGGTCGCGCGGGGTCGCCCACGGCGAGGTCGGCGATCTGGGCATAGCTGTTGCCGCGGTTATGCACCTGCAGCGCGATGCGCCCCGCGCCGAGATCGACCACGCTGGCCTGCAGGTCCGGGGCCGGCGGTTGTCCGCCGGCCGGCTGCACGAACACCGGCAGCGAGTAGCGCAGTACGAACTGCATGCCCCGGCGGGCCGGGTCGAGCGTTGGTACCTCATCGACGATCACCCGATACGCGAGCTGCGCAGCGGGCGCTTCCGGCTGCACGCGCACCACCCGTATCAGCTGCTGCTGGCCGGCGGCCAGCGACTGCATCGGCGGGCTCACTGCCAGCTCGGTGGTGGGCTCGAGCGCGTCCTTGCCATCGCGCTGCGTCCAGCGGAATACGCGCGCCTGTACGTCCACCGGCGAGGTGCCGCTGTTGCTGACCCACAACGCGTCCGCATTCTGTCCAGGGGTGAGCTGCAGCGAGGTCGGCGCGACCTGCAGGCTCGCGGCGTGGACCATGCCGGCGATGCCGAGCCACAGCCAAGGCAACGCCCGCCATGCCGACGCCGTGGGTCGCCGTGGGCGCCCCGGTCCGAAAGTCAGCATGGCAACCTCAGTAGGAAATGGTGGCGGTGACGGTGTCCTGATAGCTGCCGGTAGCGGCGTTGTTGACGCTGGGATTGGCGATCTGGCCGTACACGTTGTAGGCCAGCGGCAGGCCGGTCCCGATGCCGGCCACGGTGTTGGTGCCGGCGGTGGCACCCCACACGGTGTTGTGGCCGGCATCCTGGTACAGCTGGTAGCCGACAAAATTGTTGGTGGTCACCGCCGCATTGGTGTTCTTCATGCGCCGGGTGGTGACGTCATTGGCCGTGCCCGCGTTGGAGCCGGCGTTGAGCGCGATGGTGTAGGGCGTCAAGGCCGAGCATTGGGCGGTGATCGTGCCCTGGGCGTTGGAGGGGCTGGTGGCGGTGGACAGCGCACTGCCGAAATCCACGTCCGTGGCGGCTGCCGCCGTGATCGTGCAGGCCTTGGTGATGATGATCTTGACGTTGAAGGTGGTCGTATCGGCGGCCAGGGCGGGGGTGGACAGGGCCGCCAGGCCGACACCGACGAGCAGGGGACGCAGGGATCGCATGGGCATTCTCCTTGGACGGGGGTCCTGGATGATCAGGTCGATGCTGACGTACTGCAGGGACGGGCGCCGGGCGGGCGCTACCCTGCTTATAGAAGCGGGGTTGTCGGGGAAACGTGAGGATTTCTGGCCGGATCTGGCGTTTTTTGCGTTCACGCGGCCTCCCCGGCGCACGGCGGCCCCGGTCAGCCAGCCCAACCTCGGCTGTCGGCGTTCCCGCCGGCCCCGTTCAGTCTGGCTCCGGATCGGCGATAATGGTCGCCATGAGCGTGAATCTGAAAACTCCCCAGGAAATCGAACTGATGCGCATCGCCGGCCGTCTGGCCAGCGAGGTGCTCGACATCGTCACCCCGCACGTCAAGCCGGGCGTGACGACCGAAGCGCTGGACCGCATCTGCCACGACCACATCATCAACGTGCAGAAGGCCACGCCGGCCAACGTCGGCTACCGGGGCTTCCCGAAGACCGTCTGCACGTCGGTGAACAACGTCATCTGCCACGGCATTCCCAGCGAAGCCAAGGTCCTCAAGGACGGCGACATCGTCAACATCGACGTAACCGTGATCAAGGACGGCTGGCACGGCGACACCAGCCGCATGTATTACGTCGGCACCCCGTCGGTGATGGCCAGGCGCCTGGTCGACACCACCTATGAAGCGATGTGGCGCGGCATCCGTGCGGTCAAGCCGGGCGCGACGCTGGGCGATATCGGCCATGCGATCCAGAGCTATGCCGAAGCCGAGCGGTTCAGCGTGGTGCGCGAGTACTGCGGCCACGGCATCGGCAAGATCTACCACGACGAACCGCAGGTGATGCACTACGGCCGCCCGGGCCAGGGGCTGGTGCTGCAGCCCGGCATGACCTTTACCATCGAGCCGATGATCAACGAGGGCACCCGCTACAACAAGGTGCTGCCGGATGGCTGGACCGTGGTGACCAAGGACCGCAAGCTGTCGGCGCAGTGGGAGCACATGATCGCGGTCACCGAGACCGGCGTGGACGTGCTGACCCTGTCGCCCGGCGAATCGCAGGTCTGAGCATGCTGCCGGCGAGCCCGATGCTGGACGCGCCGGCCACCTCCGTCGCTGACCCGGAATGGGCGGCGACAGCGCGCCAGTCCCTGCAGCAGGCCGATGCACGCCTGTACCGGCGCTTCGACCAGGGCGACAACATCGAGCGCCTGCTGGCGCTGCGCGCCCGCGCGGCCGACCACCTGATCCGTCTGGCCTGGCAGCGCTGTCTGCCGGCCGAGAGCGGGCTGGCGCTGTTCGCGGTCGGGGGGTACGGGCGCGGCGAGCTGTTTCCGCGTTCGGACATCGATCTTCTGATTCTCGGCGAGCCGCCGCGCCAGCGGGCGCAGGAGCCGGCGCTGGCACGCCTGTTCGCCCTGCTGTGGGACTGCGGCCTGCCGGTCAGTCATGCGGTGCGCTCGGCGCAGGAATGCACCGACGCCAGCGCCGACCAGACCGTGCTGACCGCGTTGATCGAATCGCGCCCGCTGGTGGCCGACGATGCCGCCCGGCAGGCGCTGAAGGCAGCAGTCAACGTCGATGGCCTGTGGCCGCCCCGCGAGTTTTTCCTTGCCAAACGCGAGGAGCTGCTGGCGCGCCACCGCCGCTTCGGTGATACCGCCGACAACCTCGAACCGGACATCAAGGATGGCCCGGGCGGCCTGCGCGACCTCAACACACTGGGATGGATGGCGCTGCGTGCGTTCGGCGTGCGCGAACTGGAGGCCCTGGTCGGCCTTGGGCATCTGGGGCTGGACGAGGCCACCGCGTTGCGGCGCGAGCGCTGCGCGCTGGCGCAGCTGCGCTTTGGCCTGCACCTGGTCGCCAACCGCCCCGAAGAACGCCTGCGCTTCGACTACCAGAAGACCCTGGCCGCACGCCTCGGCTTCGAAGACGACCCGGAGAGCCTGGGCGTCGAGAAAATGATGCAGGGGTTCTACCGCAGCGCCACGGTGGTGCGGCGGATCAGTGACCGCCTGCTGCAGCGCTTTGAAGAACAGTTCGACGGCGAAGCGGTGCCCGAGCCGGTCAGCGTGGGTTTCTCGCTGCGTCGCGGCTACCTGGCCGCCAACGATCCGCAGTGGCCGCAGGGCGATATCGAACAGGTGTTCGCGCTGTTCTCCAGCTGGGCCTACAACCCCGACGTGCGCGGCCTGCATTCGCTGACCGCACGCGCGCTGGCCGAGTCGCTGGCCGCGCTGCCGGCGTATACCGGCGCGGGCGCGGCGGCGCGCGAGCAGTTCATGGCGCTGCTGCGCAGCCCGCGCGCGGTCGACACGCTGGCGCGGATGGCCCGCCTGGGCGTGCTCGGCCAGTGGATTCCGGCGTTCGCCCAAGTGTCCGGGCGCATGCAGTTCGATCTGTTCCATGTCTACACGGTGGACCAGCACACCCTGATGGTGCTGCGGAACATCGGGCTGTTCGCCAGCAGCCGCGCCGACGAGCGCTTCTCGATCGCCCACGAGGTGTGGCCGCGCCTGCGCAAGCCGGAGCTGCTGCTGCTGGCGGGTCTGTTCCACGACATCGCCAAGGGCCGCGGCGGCGACCATTCCGAACTCGGTGCGGTGGACGCACGCGATTACTGCCAGGCGCATGCGCTGAGCGCCTCGGACACCGACCTGGTGGCCTGGCTGGTCGAGCAGCACCTGCGCATGTCGGTGACGGCGCAGAAGCAGGACATTTCCGATCCGGACGTGATCCACCGCTTCGCCACGCTGGTGGCCAGCCGCGACCGGCTGGACTATCTCTATCTGCTGACCTGCGCCGACATCGCCGGCACCAGTCCCAAGCTCTGGAACGCCTGGAAGGACCGGCTGCTGGCCGATCTGTACTTCGCTGCCCGCCGCGCGCTGCGCGACGGGCTCGAAAACCAGATGCCGGCGGCCGAGCGCGTGGCCGAGGCGCGTGACTCGGTGCGCACGCTGGTGCGCGAACGCGGTTACGACGACGCCACCATCGACCGCCAGTTCGCGGTGATGCCCGACGAAAGCTTCATCCGACTGCGCCCCGAGCAACTGGCGTGGCAGGCTGCAGCGCTGGTGCCGGTGAAGCAGGGCCAGACCCTGGTCAAGGTGCGCCGCATCACTCCTGACGACCAGGCGCTGGAAGTGTTCGTGCATTCGCCCGATCGCGATGGCCTGTTCGCCGCGATCGTGATGACGCTGGACCGCAAGGGCTACGGCATCCACCGCGCGCGCGTACTGGACGGGCCGGTGGACACCATCTTCGATACCTTCGAGGTGACGCCGGCCGACAGCTTCGCCGATGGCGACGCGCCACGGCTGGAGGCGGCGCTGCGCGATGCGCTGGCCGGTGACCTGTCCCGGCTGCGTCCCTCGCGCCGGGCCATTCCCCGCCAGTTGCGCCATTTCCGTTTCGCGCCCCGCATTGAATTCCGCGACATCGCCGACGCAGGCAGCAGCAGCACCCGCTTCAGCCTGGTCGCGCCGGATCGCCCCGGCCTGCTGGCCGATGTCGCCTACGTGCTGCGCAACCAGCGCCTGCGCGTGCACGACGCCCGCATCGCCACCTTCGGCGAGCGCGCCGAAGACATGTTCGTGATCAGCGATGAACACGACCACCCCCTGACCGAATCCGCCAGGCAGCAGCTGCACGACGCCATGCTGGCCTGCCTGGACCCTGATCGAAACGCCGGAGACCCCCGCTGATGGCCACCAAGCCGACCAAGAAGACTGCCGCTACCTCTGCGGCGGCCAAGAAGACTGCCGCCGCCAGGACGGCGCCTGCCGCGAAGGCGCCGGTGGCCGCGAAGAAGGCCGCGCCGCGCAAAGCCGCCGCCGGCAAGGCCGCCGCCAGCCCGACTGAAAGCGCCGCCAAGCGCACCGCCAGCCGGGACGCCACCATCGCCCGCAAGTCGCTGCGCAAGCCGGCCACGCCGGGCGTGGAAGAGCTGAAGTTCGGCATCGAGAGCGCCTTCGAGCGCCGTGCCACGTTGACCCTGCATGAACTGGAAGGCTCGACCAAGCCGCTGGTCGGCCGGGTCATCGACGGCCTGGAAACCGGCGAATTCCGCGTGGCCGAGCCGGATGGCCACGGCGGCTGGAAGGTCAACGAGTGGCTGAAGAAGGCCGTGCTGCTGTATTTCCGCGTCAACGACATGGCCGTGGTCGACGCACGCCCGGCGCCGTTCTGGGACAAGGTCGAATCGCGCTTCGCCGGCTTCGATGAAGCCAGGTTCCGCCGTGCCGGCGTGCGCGTGGTGCCGGGCGCCATCGCGCGCCGCGGCACCTACTTCGGCAAGGACGTGGTGCTGATGCCGAGCTTCACCAACATCGGCGCCTACGTGGGTGAAGGCACGATGGTCGATACCTGGGCCACCGTCGGTTCCTGCGCGCAGATCGGCAAACACTGCCACCTGTCCGGCGGCGCCGGCATCGGGGGCGTGCTCGAGCCGCTGCAGGCCAGCCCGACCATCATCGAAGACCATTGCTTCATCGGCGCCCGCTCGGAGGTGGTCGAGGGTTTCGTGGTGGGTCACCACAGCGTGATCGGCATGGGCGTGTTCCTCGGTCAGAGCACCCGCGTGTATAACCGCGCCACCGGCGAGATCAGCTACGGCTCGGTGCCGCCGTACAGCGTGGTGGTGTCCGGCCAGCTGCCGTCCAAGGACGGCTCGCACTCGCTGTACTGCGCCGTGATCGTCAAGCAGGTCGATGCCAAGACCCGCAGCAAGACCAGCGTCAACGACCTGCTGCGCGGTCTGGCCGACTGAGTTGGCGCCGTCGCTGGCGCAGGCGGCGCGCTACCGCCATCCCTTCCCGGGGTGGCCGGGACGCGCGTTGCAGCGCCTGCTGGACGGTACGCGCTGGACGGCCCTGCGGCGCGCGTTGACCCGCGTGCTGCCGGTGCCACCGCTGTGCAGCGATGTGCGCGATGTGATCTACATGACCTGGTGGGTGGATGCCGCCAACGCGCCCACAGCGCCACCGGGCTACCGGCTGTTCACCCACGCCGGGCGCACGCCCTACACGGTGTTGACCTATCGGCACGGCCATTTCGGCCCGGCGTTCGCCGGACGGCTGCGTGCGCTGTTTCCCTCGCCGCTGCAGAGCAACTGGCGCTGGTACCTGCTGCCCGAGGACGACACGGCGGCCACGCCGGTGGTGCTGTTCGACTGCAACGTGATCGACAGCGTGACCCACGCCGCAGGCGCTGGCATTTCTCGCCTGCCAGGACGCGGCCATCGCCGTGTGCGGCGACGGCCGTACCGCATTGACCCACATAGTCCTGCCGATCACGGTGTCACAGGTGCAGCCGCTGCGGCTGGTGGGCCAGCCGCACTGTCCGCGGGTGGCGGGCATGGGGGTCGATCCCGCCGATGCGCTCTGCTTCCGGGTGCCGCAGGTGCCGTTCCGGGTCGTGTCCGAACGCCTGGTGTGACATGCTTCGGCGGTCTTTCCTGATCGACGTTGTGCGGAGCGCGCCATGACCACCACCCTGTATGGATTGAAGAACTGCGACACCTGCAAGAAGGCCACCAAGTGGCTCGACCGCTTCCAGGTGCCGTACACCTTTGTCGATTACCGCGAGCACATCCCCTCGCCGGAAACCCTGATCGACTGGGCCGCGCAGGCCGGCGGATTCGCCGCACTGGTCAACCGCTCGTCCACCACCTGGCGGCAACTGCCGGAGAACCGCAAGGCGGCGGCCTCCGACGCGGAGTGGAAGCTGCTGCTGCGCGAGCATCCCCAGCTGATCAAGCGGCCGGTGGTGGTCACGGCCGACGGCACTGTGACCCAGGGGTTCTCGGACAACGGTTTCAAGCAGCGCTTCGGAGCCGGCGCGTGAGCGATGTCCTTGCACTGACCTGCGACCTGATCGCGCGCGCGTCGGTGACCCCCGACGATGCCGGCTGCCAGGCGCTGCTGGCCGGGCGCCTGCAGCGCGCCGGGTTCAGCTGCGAACACCTGCGCCTTGGCGAGGTCGACAATCTGTGGGCCACCCACGGGCACGGCGCGCCGGTGCTCGTGCTGCTTGGCCACACCGACGTGGTGCCGACCGGGCCGGTCGAGGCCTGGACCAGCGACCCGTTCGTGCCGCAGATCCGTGATGGCGTGCTGTACGGCCGCGGTGCGGCGGACATGAAGGGCAGCGTGGCCGCCTTCGTGGTGGCCGCCGAGCAGTTCGTCGCCGCTCATCCGGACCACCCTGGCACCCTCGCGGTACTGCTCACCAGTGATGAGGAAGGCGACGCCATCGATGGCGTGCGCCGGGTGGCCGACGTCTTCCGTGCGCGGGGGCAGGGCATCGACTGGTGCATCACCGGCGAACCGTCCTCCACCGCCGTGCTCGGCGATCTGCTGCGGGTCGGGCGTCGTGGCAGCCTGTCGGCCACGCTGACGGTCAAGGGCGTGCAGGGCCATGTGGCCTACCCGGACAAGGCGCGCAACCCGATCCACCTGGCCGCCGCGGCGCTGGCCGAGCTGACCGCACGCCAATGGGATGACGGCTACGCGAGCTTCCCGCCGACCAGCCTGCAGATTTCCAACATCCATGCCGGCACCGGCGCCAACAACGTGATTCCGGGTGAGCTGCAGGTGCTGTTCAACCTGCGCTACAACCCGCACTGGAGCGCGCCGGCGCTGGAGCAGGAGATCGCCACGCTGCTTGACCGCCATGCGTTGGACTACACGCTCGCCTGGCATCGCAGCGGCGAGCCGTTCTATACGCCGGAAGGCACGCTGCGCCAGGTCGCCCGTGAGGTACTGGGCGGGTTCGCGGGCGCGCCGCCGGAGGAAAGCACCGGCGGCGGTACCTCCGATGCGCGCTTCATCGCGCCGCTGGGGGCGCAGTGCATCGAGGTCGGGCCGGTCAACGCCAGCATCCACCAGGTCGACGAGAACGTCACAGTGGCCGATCTGGAACGGCTGCCGGCCCTGTACCAGCGCCTCATCGAGCGTCTGTTGGCCTGACCGGTCATCGCCGGCGTGGAGCGGCCCTTACACCACGATCAGGCCGAACGCGGCCAGCGCCGCGGCGGCCTGCGGGTGTGAGATCACCGCTTTCCGGAAGTGCTTGGCATCCATCACGTTGAGTCCGCTGATGTCGGTGCCGCGCAGGTCGGCGCCTTCGAAGCGGGTCAGGCGCGTCTGTGCATTGCGCAGGCTGCCGCCGTTGAACACCGCGTCGCGGAAATCGCAGCCGGACAGCTCCGCATCGGAGAAATCCATGCCGTCCAGCTGCGCTTTGCGGAACGACAGGCCGCGCAGGTCCGCACTGACCATCAGGCAGTTGCGGAACTCCAGTGCCCAGCCGCTCACCTCCTGCAGGTGCGCGCCGGTGAGCTTGCAGTCGTCGAACCGCACCGAGGACAGCGTCGCGCGACGCCAATGGCTGTTGTTCAGATCGCAGTGCGAGAACTGGCTGTCGCTGAGCAGCGCCGAGCTGAAATCGGCCTGGCTGCCCCGGCACTTGTACCACCGGCTTTCCTCCAGCGATGCGGCCAGCCAGGTTGTTCCGGCCAGCGAGCAGTGGTTGAACTGCACGCCGTCCATGTCCAGCCGCGAAAAGTCGCCGCCGTCGAATACGCAGGATTCAAATATCGCCGCGCGCGGATGCGCGGTGATGATCTCTTGCATGCGTTCACGGGTGAGGGTGTCGTTGCGGAAAGTGACGCTGTTCATGCCACCCATTCTGGGCGAGAAGCGCGTGGCGATGCAGTCTTGCGCAGCGCCGTTGGCTGTGTACAGCGCGACCGGGCCAGGCCCGGTACGTCGCTTGGCCATCATTCAAAGGTAAAGAACGGCGGTGCGATCGCCTCGCGCCAGTAGGATTCGGCTGCCATGTAGAAGCCCTGCGCTTCGGCCCGGGCGAACCAGCCGGCGGCTGCATCCACGTTCTTCTCCAGGCCACGGCCACCACGCCCCTGCACCAGCCCGGCAAGGTACTGGCCATACACGTTGCCCTGGTTGCCCGCGCGGGCATACCAGCGCAGTGCATCGGCCTTGCTCTCGGTCACGCCGATGCCGGCTTCGTACAGCGCGCCAAGATCGACCTGGGCCTCGGCATCGCCGCGTTCGGCACGGCGCTGGATGGCGGCGATCACCGGGTTCGGCGACGGCGCGCTGCTGACCGGCGTGCCGGGCTTGGCCGACCCGCTGGTCGCATCGCGCAGCGCCTGCAGCTTGTACAGCTCGCGCAGATACACCGCCGAGCGCAGGCGCCAGCGCAGTGCGCCTTCCATGTCGCCGCGGCGTTCATACCATTTCTCCAGGTCGTGCATGGCATAGGGCGAGCCGTGGTACGCGGCGCTGTGGTACCAGCGGAAGGCCTTGCGTGGCGACGGCTTCAACACGACCGTCTCGGGCTTCTGCGGCGTGTCGCTGCTGTCCAGGCGGCCGCGTTCCAGGATCGTGCCCAACTCCTCTTCGGCACCGGTGGTGCGATGCGTGCGTGGGGTGGTGGCGGCGGCGCGCGCGTACCAGTCCAACGCGCGCGGGTCATTCCAGGCCCGGTACATCCTGGCCACGCGCATCGCCGAGTCGAACTGCCCATCGGCCGCAGCGGCCAGGGCATCACGTTCGGTGTCGCTGACCGGGCGGGTAGGGGCGCTATGGCAGCCTGCCAGGACCAGCAGGGCCAGCGTCGGCAGCAGCGCGGCGCGCAGGCGGGGGAAGCAGAGGGTCATCCATGATATCCGGAACGGGGTGGGCGATTATCCCCGAGCGCGATGGCGCGCCCGCTGAATCGGTTGCCGTCGCAACAGTTGCGCCGTCGCCAAAACCGGGGTACGGTCGATCCATGTCCTCGTTCCTGGCCACCGCCGTCAACACCAATAACCGCAGCAATCTGCGCGCGAATAATCGTGCGCGGCCGATGCGGGACTGCGACCAGGGCTAGAACAGCAACACACGCCCGGACCCAGAAAACCCGCATCGGTCGATGCGGGTTTTTTGTTTTCCGGGTGCAGCACAGGCCCGGGAAAGGTGGCCGGTCGGATACAGACGTCACGTGTATTCCCCCATTCCCAGGAGCTGCTCCCATGTGTTCGATCTTCGGTATTTTCGGCCTGCAGGCCGGCGACGACCTTCCGGCCCTGCGCCGCCACAGCCTCGAGCTGTCCCAGCGGCAACGCCACCGCGGCCCGGACTGGAGCGGGGTGTACGTCGATGACGGCGCCATCCTGGTCCATGAGCGCCTGGCGATTGTCGATCCGGCCGGTGGCTCGCAGCCGCTGCTGTCCGACGACGGCGACCTGGCCCTGGCCGTCAACGGCGAGATCTACAACCACCGTGAACTCAAGGGCGAGCTGGCCCAGCCCTACGCCTTCCAGACCGGGTCGGACTGCGAGGTGATCAACGCGCTGTACCGCCAGGACACCCCCGCGTCGTTCCTCAACCGCCTCAACGGCATCTTCGCCTTCGCGCTGTGGGACCGCGCGGCGCAGCGTGTACTGATCGCACGCGATCCGATCGGCGTGGTGCCGCTGTACTGGGGCCACGACAGCGCCGGCCGCCTGGTGGTGGCCTCCGAACTCAAGTCACTGGTGGACATCTGCGCCGACGCCGCGCAGTTCCCGCCCGGCCACTGGTACGACAGCGCCACCGACACGCTGACCCGCTACTACGAGCGCCCGTGGCGCGACTACGACGCGGTGGACGGCGTGGCTGCCGACCTGACCGAGCTGCGCGAAGCCTTCGAGCGTGCCGTACACCGGCAGCTGATGACCGACGTGCCCTATGGCGTGCTGCTGTCCGGCGGTCTCGATTCCTCGCTGGTGGCTGCGGTGGCCGCACGCTATGCCCGCCATCGCATCGAGGACGGCGACCAGAGCGAAGCGTGGTGGCCGCGCCTGCACTCGTTCGCGATCGGCCTGAAGGGGTCGCCCGACCTGGCGGCTGCGGCCATCGCCGCCGAGGCGCTGGGCACCGTGCACCACGGGTTCGAGTACACCTTCGAGGAAGGCCTGGATGCGCTGCCGGAAGTGATCCGCCACGTCGAAACCTACGACGTCACCACCATCCGCGCCTCCACGCCGATGTTCCTGCTGGCGCGTCGGATCAAGGCGATGGGCGTGAAGATGGTGCTGTCCGGCGAAGGCAGCGACGAGATATTCGGCGGCTACCTGTACTTCCACAAGGCACCGAACGCACGGGAGTTCCACGAGGAGCTGGTACGCAAGCTCGACGCGCTCAACAACTACGACTGCCTGCGCGCCAATAAATCGATGATGGCCTGGGGCGTGGAGCCGCGCGTGCCGTTCCTGGACCGTGAGTTTCTCGACGTGGCCATGCGCATCGATGCCCGCCACAAGATGGTGGGGAAGGGCGGCGACGGCGCACGCCGGATCGAAAAGGCGGTGCTGCGCGAAGCATTCGAGGGGTATCTGCCGGAGTCGATCCTGTGGCGGCAGAAGGAGCAGTTCAGCGATGGCGTGGGCTACGGCTGGATCGACGGGTTGAAGGCGCATGCCGACGCGCAGATCAGCGACCGGGTCATGGCGGCCGCGGACAAGCGCTTCGTGCACAATCCGCCGCAGACCAAAGAGGCCTATTACTACCGCCACGTGTTCGAGCAGTACTTCCCGACCCAGGCGGCGGCCGAAACCGTGCCGGGCGGCAAGTCGATCGCCTGTTCGTCGCCGGCCGCCATCGCCTGGGACGCGAGCTTCGCGGCAATGGCCGACCCGTCCGGTCGCGCGGTCGCCGGTGTGCACGCCCAGGCACTGGCGTGATCGATCCGGTGCGGCGACGCCACCGTGTCGCCGCACCGCTGCCTGCTGCCGCGATGCCCCTGAACCCGTAGAATCCCTGCGTCAATCGATCGGGACCGGTCATGGAAGCGGACACCACCGGCGGCGTGCGTCGCCGCGGACTGGCATGGCGGTATCTCGGCTGGGTGGCGCTACCGTTGCTGGTGGGCCTAGGCCTTGCGCGCTTTGCCGGTCCCGGCGTGCAGGCGCAGGTCGCCCGTACCCATGCGGCCCTCGATGCCGACTGGGCAGCGCATCTGAGTACGCCACTGGGGCTGTTCCTGCTGCAGCTTCTTGTGCTGCTGCTGGTGGCCAAGGGCACCGGCTGGCTGTTCCGCCGGCTCGGCCAGCCGGGCGTGATCGGCGAAATGGCCGCGGGCCTGATGATGGGGCCGCTGGTGCTGGGCGCGCTGCTGCCGCAGCTGCACGGCGCGTTGTTCCCGCCGGCGTCGCTGGGCTCGCTGGGGCTGCTCAGTCAGCTGGGCGTGCTGATGTTCCTGCTGGTCGCCGGCGCCGAGCTGGATCTGGGCGGGCTGCGGGGGCGCCGCCGCTTCGCCGTCGTGGTCAGCCATGCCGGCATCGCCGTGCCTTTCCTGCTGGGCGTGCTGCTGGCGCTGTGGTTGTATGAGGCGCATGCGCCCGGCGACATCGGTTTCACCGGATTCGCGCTGTTCGTGGGGGTGTCGCTGAGCATCACCGCATTCCCGGTGCTGCTGCGCATCCTGGCTGACCGCGGCATGAGTGGTACGCCGCTTGGGCAGACCGCCATTGCCTGCGCCGCGCTCGGCGATGCCACTGCGTGGTGCCTGCTGGCGCTGATCGTGGCGGCCGCACAGGCACAGGGCTGGGTGCCGGCAACGATCAATCTTGTCTGCGTGGGGGTGTTCGCCGCGCTGATGCTGGGCGTGGTGCGGCCGTGGTTCTCGCGCCGTACGATCGCCGCCGGGCAGGAAGGCCGTTGGCTGCTGATCATGCTGCTGATGGCGCTGGGCTGCGCGTTGTTGACCGGGATTCTCGGTATCCACGCCTTGTTCGGCGCGTTCGCCGCCGGTGTGGCGGTATCCGGCAATGCCACCTTGCGCCACACCGTCGCCACCCGGGTCGAGCCGTTCGCCGTCACCCTGCTGCTGCCGCTGTTCTTCGCCATGACCGGCCTGCGCATGCGCGCCGACGCGCTGCAGGCGAGTGATCTGCTGCTGTCCGTGCTGGTGATCGCGGTGGCCACGCTGGGCAAGCTGATCGGTACCTGGAGCGCGGCGCGCAGCGCCGGCATGGGCAACCATGACGCCTGGACGCTCGGCGCGCTGATGAACACCCGCGGGCTGATGGAGCTGATTGTGCTCAATCTGGGCTACGAACTGGGTTTCCTTGGCGACCGGCTGTTCGCCGTCCTGGTAATCATGGCGCTGGTGACCACCGCCATGACCGGGCCGCTGCTGAACGCGATGGAGCGTCGCTGGCGCTAGCTGCGGCAGATGCGGCAGATGCGGCGGGGGCCCGCTACCGCGCGGTGCCCGGCGTCAGTTCCAGGCGGTACACCGTCCTGCCCGGCAGGAACGGTGTCGGCGTTCCCTTCACCCAGTCCTCGTGCCCTGCGCCCCAGAACGGCGACAACGGATGCCCGCTCTGGCCGCCGGGCATGTGCACCAGGTCATCGGCCTCATGGCCGGGCGCGACCACCATGCGTTGCGAGGCACCGAACGCCGGCCCCTGCACGCGGGGCATGTCGCGGTCGCCGGGCAGGGCATCGGCGGGCATGCACAGCCCGCGGCGGACGAACGCGGGCAGGGCGCGGCTGATCGGATGACAGATCGCGGCCGTGTTGCGCTCGCCCCAGGTGCGCTGCGCCAGATCGGGCCCCTGTGCGGCAAGGTCGGTCTCCAGTTGGCGGGCGGCATCGGCGAGCAGCGCGTCCCAGCTGGGATAGGTGGGCGGCAGCAGGTGGGGGGGGCGCTCGGTCACCAGCGGCCAGGCCACCCCGTCGAACTGGGCCAGCCGCGGTGCGAGGTACTGGTCGCCGAGCTGCGCCTTGGCCGGTGCCAGCAGGCCCGCCGTCAGTGCGTCCACCACCTTGCCGCGGAAGCCGCGCGCCAGCCGGTAGCTGACCGAGTCGATCCCGGCGCGCCCGTCCCAGTGACGGCTGGCCGCCTCCAGGCGTTGCAGCGCGGGGTCGTCGCTGCGTTCGACCACCTGGCGCAGCAGGGTCCACCAGCGCGCCAGGAACAGCGCACGGTCGTCGAGCTGGATCGCCAGCAGGTCGGCTTCGGTGAAGCGGTCGCGCGCGAGCAGGCCGTCGCGGATCTGCCGCCCGCGCGCGCCCAGGTCGTAGCCACCGTTGCCGGCGACGGCCAGCGCCTCGCCGTCGAGAACGCGTCCGTTGGCGGTCCACAGGCGGTGAGAGGGCGGGTCGACCAGCGCCGGTGAGCGGTCGCTGCGGATCGGCCACGGTGCGCAGTGCGCCGCCGCCGGCTGTGCGGCGCCGGCGGGCGGGCAGCCGGCGGCACGGTCGGGTCGGGCGCCGATCAGCCGCCAGGCGATACGTCCGTTGCGGTCGCCGAGCAGCAGGTTCTGGGTGGGAATACCGGCGTGGTCGGCGATGCGCAGGGCCTCGTCCAGATTCCCGGCGCGCGCCATCGCCGCGAAGTCCAGCCGCAGTGCACCGGGCAACTGCGCGGTCCAGCGCAGGGCCTCGCCGCTGCCATCCGCACGCGTGTGCAGGACCGGCCCCCAGGCGCTCTCGCGCACCTGCAGGAGGACGTCGGGCTGCCCGGCCACCTGGATGCGCTCCTCGTAGCGCCGGATGCCATCGACCGTGCCGGGCGCGGCGGCCGGCACAGGGACGAAGTCGGCGTTGTCGATGTAGCTGTTGGTGAATCCCCACGCCACGTACCCGTTGCTGCCGACCACGATCGCCGGCAACCCGGGCAGGGAAAAGCCGGTGACATCGACCTTGCCGCCGGGTGCCTGCGGGTCGGGATAACGCAGCCGCACCCGGAACCAGAGGTTCGGCGCGCGCAGGCCCAGGTGCATGTCATCGGCGACGATCGCACGGCCATCGGCGGTGAGTGCGCCGGCCACGGCCATAGTGTTGCTGCCGTGCACATCCGGCTCGGCGCGCGCGGCTGTTGTGGTGGGGGGCACGGCCAACGGCTGGCGCAGGTCCAGCACGTCGGCGCCGGGCAGCCGCGCATTGCCACGCGGTGGGCCGAACAGCGGCGCATCCCACTCGCTGCCGTCGTGGGCGAGCAGGGCATACAACGGTGGCGGCACCACGTCACGCAGGCGCGCCATCGCCAGCTCGTCCTGGTTGCCCGGGTCCTGCAGATCGGCATACATCGCCAGCCCGGTCAGCACGCTGTCCTCGGCTGCCCAGGGGGCCGGCGGCTGGCGCAGCAGCAGGTACGGCCACGGGCGCACGCGCAGCCCGGCGAGGCCGGCGTTGACACCCGCCACATAGGCCTGGATCACCTCGGGCTGCGCACCGATGGCCTCGGCCAGATGCGCGCGGGTACGCGCACGCAGACGGTGGACGCGCATCCGCTGGTCCATCTCGACGGCGGCCGGGCCGAACAGCGCGGCCAGCTCGCCGGCGGCGGTGCGGCGCATCAGGTCCATCTCGAAATAGCGTTCCTGCGCGTGCACCAGCCCCAGCGCCTGCATCGCATCGGCCTGGCTGCCGGCATCGATGGTGACCACGCCGAGCGCATCGCGGGTGACGCTCACCGGAGCCTGCAGGCCCGCCAGCGGCTGTGTGCCGTCCAGCGCGGGCAGACTGCCGCGCAGCAGCCCCCACACGATGGCGATGACAACGATGAGCAGTACCACCAACAGCCACAGCACCCGCGTGAGCCAGCGACGCATCCCGCGCCCCCCGATGACGGTGTTGGCCGATTGTAGGCGCCAACTGCGACTGATTCCGATTAGATCATTGGAACGCTGGATGCGGCACCATGTGCGCCATCGATCCACCAGGAACCCCCCACCATGAAAGGCAATCCGGACGTCATTGCGTGCCTGAAGGACCTGCTGCGCGGCGAGTTGGCCGCACGCGACCAGTATTTCATCCACTCGCGACGCTACGAAGACCAGGGCCTGTTCGCGCTGTACGAGCGCTTGAACCATGAGATGGAAGAGGAAACCCAGCACGCCGATGCGCTGCTGCGTCGCATCCTGTTCCTCGGCGGCGATCCGGATATGCGCCCGCATGCGTTCGAGCCCGGCACCACGGTCGAAGAGATGCTGCAGAAGGACCTGGACACCGAGTACAGCGTGCGCGACAACCTGGCTGCCGGCATGAAGCTGTGTGAACAGCATCAGGATTACGTGAGCCGCGACCTGCTGCTGGTGCAGCTCAAGGACACCGAGGAAGACCACGCCTGGTGGCTGGAACAGCAGCTGGGGCTGATCAAGCGGATCGGCCTGGCGCTGTACCAGACCAGCAAGATGCAGGCCAAGGGCACCGCCGCGCACTGAGGCGCGTGCGTGTTCAATCGCGCGCCAGCCAGCGTTCGCCAGCACGCCGCAGACACCCGCGTCCGCCCGCCCGCAGCCGCCAGCCAGCCGACGCAGAAGCAAACAGAAAGGCCGGGGAAACCCGGCCTTTCTGTGTCTACGTGATCGGGACCGCGTTCGATCCTCTCGGCGTTACTCCACCGCCAGTCCTTCGACCTTCTGCCAGCCACGCGGCAGCAGATGGCCGCGCGTGGCACGCGTGCCCAGGTAGGTGTCCAGGTCCTTGAACGACAGGTTCATCGTCCGCTGGCCGCTGCGCACCAGCAGGGTGTTGCCGGGGCTCACTGACACCACCGCCACCACGCGCTCGGTGGCGAGCTTGGCCTTGGGGATGTCGATGATCTTGTTGCCCTTGCCCTTGTCCAGTTCCGGCAGGTCGCTGGCCGCAATCGCCAGCAGGTTGCCCGAGCTGGTCACCGCCACGATCCGGTCGGTGTCCGGATTGGCGACCACGGCCGGGGTCAGCACCTTCGAGCCGGAGGTGAGATTGAGCATCGCCTTGCCGGCCTTGTTGCGGCCGGTGAGGTTCTCGAAGCGCGTCACGAAGCCATAGCCATGCGTGGAGGCCAGCACGAAGCGGGTGTTGTTCTCACCGCTGGCCAGGGTCATGAACGCGCTGCCCGGCGCGGGCGAGAAGCGGCCGGTCAACGGCTCGCCATTGCCGCGCGCGGAGGGCAGGGTGTGGATCAGGGTCGAGTACGCGCGACCTTCGCTGTCCAGGAACGCGACCTGCTGGGTGCTGCGTGCGCGGACCGCCCCCAGCAGCGCATCGCCGTCGCGGTAGGACAGTGTGGACGGGTCCATGTCGTGGCCCTTGGCCGCGCGGATCCAGCCCTTCTCCGACAGCACTACGGTCATCGGCTCGCTGGGCACCAGCTCGGTTTCGTCGATGGCCTGCGCCGCACCCCGCTGGACCAGCGGCGAACGGCGGTCGTCGCCGAACTTCTTCGCATCGGCCACCAGCTCGTCACGGATCAGCTTCTTCAGCTTGGCCTTGCTCTCCAGGATCGACTGGATCTTGTCGCGTTCCTTGACCAGCGCATCCTGCTCGCCACGGATCTTCATTTCCTCCAGGCGTGCCAGCTGCTTCAGCTTGGTTTCCAGGATGTACTCGGTCTGCTCCTCGCTCAGTCCGAAGCGTGCGATCAGCGCCGGCTTGGGCTCGTCCTCGGTGCGGATGATGTGGATCACCTCATCCAGGTTGAGGAAGGCAACCAGCAGGCCGTCCAGCACATGCAGGCGGCGCTCGACCTTCTGCAGGCGGTGGTTGAGGCGGCGGGTCACGGTGGTGCCGCGGAACTGCAGCCACTCGCTGAGCAGCATCTTCAGGTTTTTCACCTGCGGACGGCCGTCCAGCCCGATCACATTGAGGTTGACCCGGTAGCTGCGCTCCAGGTCGGTGGTGGCGAACAGGTGGCCCATCAACTGTTCGGCATCCACGCGGTTCGAGCGCGGCACCAGCACCACCCGCACCGGGTTGGCGTGGTCGGATTCGTCACGGATGTCTTCCAGCCACGGCAGCTTCTTGGCGCGCATCTGCGCGGCGATCTGCTCGATCACCTTCGACGGCGATACCTGGAAGGGCAGCGCGTTGACCACGATGTTGTTGTGTTCCTTCACGAACGTCGAGCGCGCCCGCACGCTGCCGTTGCCGGTCTCGTACATGTTCCGCAGGTCGGCCAGCGGCGTGATGATCTCGGCGAAGCTCGGGTAGTCCGGCCCCTTCACGTGCTCGCACAGATCGGCCACGGTCGCATCGGGATCGTCCAGCAGGTGCAGCAGGGCGCTGACGATCTCGTTGAGGTTGTGCGGCGGCACGTCGGTGGCCATGCCCACGGCGATGCCGGTGGTGCCGTTGAGCAGCAGGTGCGGCAGGCGCGCCGGCATCCAGGTCGGCTCTTCCAGGGTGCCGTCGAAGTTCGGGGTCCAGTCCGTGGTGCCCTGACTGATCTCACCCAGCAGCACTTCGGCGATGGGGGTCAGCTTGGATTCGGTGTAACGCATCGCCGCGAACGACTTGGGATCATCGGTCGAACCGAAGTTGCCCTGGCCTTCGATCAGCGGATAGCGGTAGGAGAAGGGCTGGGCCATCAGCACCAGCGCTTCGTAGCACGCGCTGTCGCCGTGCGGGTGGTACTTGCCGATCACGTCGCCGACAGTACGTGCGGATTTTTTCGGCTTGGAGCCCGCGTTCAGGCCCAGCTCGCTCATCGAATAGATGATGCGGCGCTGCACCGGCTTGAGCCCGTCGCCGATGAACGGCAGTGCGCGATCGAGCACCACGTACATCGAATAGTCCAGGTACGCCCGTTCGGCGTATTCGCGCAGGGGCAGCTGTTCAAAGCCGTGGAAGGCGGGGCGGGCGAGATCGGTCATGCGGGATTGGTACCTGTGGCAAGGGACGGCGACGGCTGTCGCCCTCGCAGGCGGACGATTATCCGGATGCGGCCGGGGATGCCAAGCCGCGTGATGGGTTCAGTGGCTGTCCGTTGCGCGCCAGATAGCGCCCGGGCGGGCAGCCGAAGTGGCGGCGGAACACCGTGACGAAGGCGCTGGGGCTGCTGAACCCCAGTTCGTGGGCGATGTCGGACACCCCCTGGCCGTCGGAAAGGCGGCGCAGGCCCTCGGCCAGGCGCGCCTGCTGGCGCCACTGGGCGAAGCTGAGGGTGGTTTCGTCGCGGAAGTGCCGGGTCAGTGTACGCGGCGACAGCCCCGCCCACTGCGCCCACTGCTCCAGGCTGCGGCCGTCTGCCGGGTTGGCGATCAGCTGCGAGGCGATCCGCAGCAGCCGCCGGTCCTGCGGCATCGGCAGATGCATGCGCTGTCGCGGGGCGTGCCGCAGTTCGTCCAGCAGGACCTCGATCATGTGCTGCTGGCGCGGACTGGCCGTCTCGGCAGGGGGCCATTCGGTGACGCGCAGCGCCAGCGCCTGCAGCAGGTCGGAGATGGCGACCACGCAGGGTTCATCGGGCAGTTCGCGGGTCAGCCCGGCACTGATGATCACGCCCCAGCCCCGCAGCGGGCCGCAGATGTCCACCGTGTGGGGTTCGGCCGGGGGCATCCAGCCGGCGCACCCGGGCGGCAGCGACCAGTTCCCGTGCCGGGTACGGATGTTGAGCAGGCCGGCCTCCACGCTGATCAACTGGCCGCGCCGATGCTGGTGCCAGTCGATCTCGCGCTCCAGCCCGTTGGCGCTCTCGACCCGGAAGCCGAGCACGCCCAGCCCATCGTCGCGCTCGAACCAGTCGAGCACGTTGTTGCGGATCATCTGGGCGGCGATGGGGTCGGGTGCTGGCCGGAATGTGTCATTCATTGGCTATATTGTAATACCGGGCCAGTGTCGGGCGCTATTAAGGTGGCGTTCCTCCATTGTTCTGTGTGCTGCAACACAGCATTTTGTTCCATATCGAATATTTCCATTGAGAAATATAATTTTTGGAAGAGAATGCTCACCATGATCTGTCCCGAAACCACGCCTCCCAGCTTCGGACTGCTGTTGCGCCAGGTGCGCGACGGCCTGGTCCGTCAGCTGGACACGTCGATGGCCGAAGAAAACCTCGGCATCGGGTTCACCCACTACCTGGGCCTGAAGGTGCTCTCGGCGCGCGCGCCGTGCACCGCCAACGAACTGGCCCAGGCCCTGGACCAGGTGCCCAGTGCCGTTACCCGGCTGCTGGACAAGCTCGAAGCGATGGGCTGCGTGCGGCGCGAGCCGCATGCCCAGGACCGTCGGGCGCTGCAGATCGTGTTGACCGACGAAGGCCGCCAGTTGTGGGCCCGGCTGAAGCAGCGCGGCGACCAGACGATGAACGACGCCATGCGCGACCTGTCCCAGGACGAGCGCGCGCAGCTGCATTCCCTCATGACCCGTGTACGTGACTCCCTCAATTCGCCATGACTCTCCCCTCTGATCGCCCCTCGTCACTGCGCCCGCTGCGGCCGGTGCTGCTGTCCGTGCTGGCGCTGGCGCTGGCTGCGTGTGCCAGCACCGGCGGCCTGGAACCCAAGGCCATGCTGCTCGACGCCGACAGCCTGCAGACCCAGCGCACCCTGGCCAACCCCGGGCTGAGCCAGCCGGGCTGGCCGTCCACCGACTGGTGGCGTGCGCTGGGCGACCCCCAGCTCGACGCCCTGATCGCTGAAGGCCTGCAGCGCAACCCGGGTCTGGACGCCGCCGATGCGCGCCTGCGCCAGGCCCGCGCCCAGATCGGCACCGCCCGTGCCGACCGCCTGCCGAGCGTGTCCGCCTCCGGCGGCTACACCGGTGTGCGCCTGCCCGAATCGATGGTGGGCGATGAGCTTGGCGGCAGCTATGCCGGCAGTGGCCAGGCCTACCTCAGCGTCAGCTATGGCATCGACCTCTGGGGTGGCAAGCGCGCGGCCTGGGAAGCGGCCGTGGACAGCGGCCACGCCGCCGCAGTGGACGCGCAGGCCGCGCGCCTGAACCTCTCGGCGGCGATTGCCGAAGCGTATGCGCAGTTGGGCTACGCATGGCAGTTGCATGATGTGGCCAGCGAAGAACTGGTACGGGCGCAGAAGACCCTGGACCTGACCCGTCAGCGGCGCGCCGCCGGCATCGACAGCGACCTGCAGACCCGCCAGGCCGAAGCCCGCATCCCGGCCGCGCAGCAGCAGCGGCAGGCCGCGCAGCAGCAGATCGACGAAGCGCGCACCGCGCTGGCCGCGCTGGTCGGGCAGGGCCCGGACCGCGGCCTGCAGATCGAACGCCCGCAGGTGCTCAACCCGCTCGCGCTGCAGCTCCCGGGCGTGCTGCCCAGCGAACTGCTCGGCCGTCGCCCGGACATCGTCGCCGCGCGTTGGCGCGTGGAAGCAGCCCAGCGCGGGATCCACGCGGCCAAGGCGCAGTTCTATCCCAGCCTGAACCTCACCGCGCTCGGCGGGGTGGTGTCCAGCGAGGTCGACCAACTGCTCAAGAGCGGTTCGACCTTCGCCTTCCTGGGCCCGGCGCTGAGCCTGCCGATCTTCGACGGTGGCCGCCTGCGCGCCAACCTGGACAAGACCGACGCGCAGTACGACCTGGCCGTGGCCGATTACAACCAGTCGGTGGTCAACGCGCTGCGCGATGTCGCCGACCAGGTCAATGCGGTGCGTTCGCTGGCCGACCAGGCCGCCGCGCAGGCCCAGGCGGTGAGCACCGCGCGGGCCGCCCACGACCTGGCCGGACAGCGCTACCGCGCCGGCATCGGCAGTTACCTGGACGTACTCAGCGTGGAAGAGCAGCTGCTGGTGTCCCAGCAGCGCCTGGCCGAGCTGCAGTCGCGTCAGATCCTTGTTTCGGTGCGACTGAGCCAGGCGCTGGGCGGCGGTTTCATCCCGTCCAGCGACACCGCCACGGTTGCCGCCACCCCCGAATCCTCGCATTCCTGAGAGTCATCCCATGAGTCAGACCTCCGCCCCCGCTGCCGAGAACGCAGCTCCCTCCCGTCGCGGCAAGCTGCTGCGCGGCCTGCTGGTCATCGTGGTGCTGCTGCTGGCCGCGCTGGCCCTGTGGTACTTCATGTTCGGCCGCTGGTTCGAGGAAACCGACGATGCCTACGTGCAGGGCAACCAGGTGCAGATCACCCCGCTGATCAGCGGCACCGTCGTGGCGATCAACGCCGATGACGGCATGCGCGTGGCGCGTGGCCAGCTGCTGGTACAGCTGGATCCGACCGACACCGAAGTGGCGCTGCAGCAGGCCGAAGCCAACCTCGCCCGGACGGTCCGCCAGGTGCGCGGCCTGTACCGCAGCGTCGAGGGCGCGCAGGCCGAGTTGAATGCCCGCCAGGTCACGCTCAATCGTGTGCGCGAGGACTTCAATCGTCGCAGGAACCTGGCCGCCACCGGTGCGATCTCCAACGAAGAGCTGGCGCATGCCCGCACCGAACTGGCCGCTGCCGAAGCCGCCGTCGCCGGTTCGCGCGAGACCTTCGAACGCAGCAGCGCACTCGTTGACGACACCGTGATCGCCACGCAGCCGGACGTGCAGGCGGCCGCCGCGCAGCTGCGCCAGGCCTACCTCAACAATGCCCGCGCCGGCATCGTCGCGCCGGTGGCCGGCTATGTCGCCCGTCGTTCGGTACAGGTCGGCCAGCGCGTGCAGCCGGGCACTGCGCTGATGGCCGTGGTGCCGACCGAACAGATGTGGGTGGAGGCCAACTTCAAGGAGACCCAGCTGCGCCACATGCGCCTGGGCCAGGAAGTGGAGCTGCGCTCGGATCTGTACGGCGGTGATGTGACCTACAAGGGCCGCATCGACAGCCTGGGCCTGGGCACCGGCTCGGCGTTCTCGCTGCTGCCGGCGCAGAACGCCAGCGGCAACTGGATCAAGATCGTGCAGCGCGTGCCGGTGCGCATCGCCATCGACGCCAAGCAGCTGGCCGAGCACCCGCTGCGCATCGGCCTGTCGATCAAGGCTGAAGTGAGCCTGCGCGACCAGAAGGGCACCGTGCTGCCGACCGAAACCGCCAAGGGCCAGGTGTTCGACACCGACGTCTACGCAAAGCAGCTGCACAGCGCCGACGACGTGATCCACCAGATCATCCAGAGCAACCTGCCGCAGCAGGCCAAGGCAAGCTGAGGCCATCATGTCCGCACAAGCTCCCGCCGCGCCCGGTATGCCGGGTGCGCCAGGGACGACCGCCGTCTTCAAGCCGGCCAACGTCGCCCTGTGTACCGCCGGCCTGGCGATGGCCTCGTTCATGCAGGTGCTCGACACCACCATCGCCAACGTGTCGCTGCCGACCATCGCCGGCAACCTCGGCGCCAGTTCTCAGCAGGCGACGTGGGTGATCACCTCGTTCGCGGTCAGTACCGCGATCGCGCTGCCGCTGACCGGCTTTCTGAGCCGTCGCTTCGGCGAGACCAAACTGTTCGTCTGGGCCACGCTGGCCTTCACGCTGGCCTCGCTGCTGTGCGGCCTGGCGCAGAGCATGGGCATGCTGGTCGTGTCGCGTGCGATCCAGGGCTTTGTGGCGGGTCCGATGTACCCGATCACCCAGAGCCTGCTGGTGTCGCTGTACCCGCGCGAGAAGCGCGGGCAGGCGCTGGCGCTGCTGGCGATGATCACCGTGGTGGCGCCGATCGCCGGCCCGATCCTGGGCGGCTGGATCACCGACAACTACAGCTGGGAGTGGATCTTCCTGATCAACGTGCCGCTGGGCATCTTCGCCGCGCTGGTGGTGGGCAACCAGCTCAAGGGCCGGCCGGAGCACACCGAGAAGCCGAAGATGGACTACGTCGGCCTGATCACGCTGGTCATCGGCGTGGGTGCGCTGCAGCTGGTGCTGGACCTCGGCAACGACGAGGACTGGTTCAGCTCGGGCAAGATCGTGGTGCTGGCCTGCGTGTCGGTGGTGGCCCTGGCGGTGTTCCTGATCTGGGAACTGACCGACAAGGATCCCATCGTGGATCTGCGCCTGTTCCGGCACCGCAACTTCCGCGCCGGCACGCTGGCGATGGTGGTGGCCTATGCCGCGTTCTTCAGCGTGGCACTGCTGATCCCGCAGTGGCTGCAGCGCGACATGGGCTATACGGCGATCTGGGCGGGCCTGGCGACCGCGCCGATCGGCGTGCTGCCGGTGATCATGACCCCGTTCGTGGGCAAGTACGCGTCGCGGTTCGACATGCGCATGCTGGCCACCATCGCCTTCGTGTTCCTGTCTTTCACCAGCTTCCTGCGTTCGGGTTTCAACCTGCAGGTGGACTTCGGCCATGTGGCCGGCATCCAGCTGATCATGGGTATCGGTGTGGCGCTGTTCTTCATGCCGGTGCTGCAGATCCTGCTGTCGGATCTGGACGGGCGCGAGATCGCGGCCGGTTCCGGCCTGGCCACGTTCCTGCGCACGCTGGGCGGCAGTTTCGCGGCGTCGTTGACGACGTGGCTGTGGGCGCGGCGCACCCAGGAGCACCATGCGCACCTCACCGAGCATGTGTCCGGCTACACGCCGGGCATGCAGGACCAGGTGACCGCGATGGGGCAGGGCGACCTGCAGCATGGCGCCGCCGTGCTCAACACCATGATCAACCACCAGGCATCGCAGATGGGCTTCAACGACATCTTCTTCCTGCTGGGCTGGATCTTCCTGGCCATCATCGCGTTCCTGTGGCTGGCCAAGCCGCCGTTCGGCGCAGGGGCCGGCGCGGCCTCTGCCGGCGGACATTGACGGCGTGACCTGATGGAACAAAAAACCCCGCTGAAGAGCGGGGTTTTTTCTATGCCGAGCCACGCGCAGCGGCAGAAACCGGCAGGCATGAAAAAACCCGCTTGCGCGGGTTTGATCATTGTCTGAGTCATGGTGCCCAGGAGAGGACTCGAACCTCCACGAAGTTGCCCCCGCTAGCACCTGAAGCTAGTGCGTCTACCAATTCCGCCACCTGGGCGACTCAGGAGGAGAATTCTGCGGGAGAACCGGGAATGTGTCAACAGCATTTCGCACGACGTGGCGTTGCTCGCTTGTCGCCGCGACATCGCGTTGCATGTCGCGTGATGCAGGCGTCCTGCGAAGCGGGTGTCATCGAACGCCGGAAACGAAAAAACCCGCTTGCGCGGGTTTGATCATGTTCTGAGTCATGGTGCCCAGGAGAGGACTCGAACCTCCACGGAGTTGCCCCCGCTAGCACCTGAAGCTAGTGCGTCTACCAATTCCGCCACCTGGGCGACTCAGGACGCGAATTATGCGGAAGCCGTTGAAGACTGTCAACGCTTTGTGACGCGCCGTGCGGTCCCGGTCGCGCTGGCGGGTGGGGCGCGGCTTGACCGGGGCAGCCGACACTGAAAATACTGGCCCCACCCTGCAGCAAGGCGTTCCCATGCCGAACCCGATCCTGCATTTTCATCCCCTGTCATCGTGCTGCCAGAAAGTGCTGATCGCCGCGCGCGTACTGGGCGCATCGCTGGATGCGCGGCTGTTGAACCTGGGCGACCCGGTCGAGCGCGAGGCGTTCCGGACGCTGTGGCCACTCGGCAAGATGCCGCTGCTGGTGGAGCAGGACACGTGCATCGGCGAGACCAGCATCATCATCGAGTACCTGCAGTGCCATCATGCCGCCCAAGGGGCGCTGCTGATTCCGCAGGACCCGGCACAGGCGCTGGAGGTGCGCTTCTGGGACCGGGTCTGCGATCTGTACGTGATGGCGCCGATGCAGGCACTGACTGCCGCCCTGCTGCAGCCGTCGGGCGATGGAGGCGGAGCCGCGGACGCCGCCGCCCGCGCGATGCTGCTGAACACCTATGCGGTGTTGGACCGGCAGTTGGGTGGGCGTCAGTGGTTGGCGGGCGACAGCTTCAGCCTGGCCGATTGCGCCGCAGCGCCGGCGCTGTTCTATGCAGTGGCCTACGTGCCGTTGCCTGCGTCACATACCGCGCTGTCCGCCTATGTGGAGCGGTTGATGGCGCATGCACCTGTGGCGGCGGTGATCGACGCCGCGCGGCCCTGGTTCAAGCACTTTCCGGGGCGGGCAGGGCTGTCGCGCCGCTACTACGACCCGGACACCTGATCCACCCGGGCTGCGCCGGACGTACCCCGGACATGAAAAAACCCGCTTGCGCGGGTTTGATCATTGTCTGAGTCATGGTGCCCAGGAGAGGACTCGAACCTCCACGAAGTTGCCCCCGCTAGCACCTGAAGCTAGTGCGTCTACCAATTCCGCCACCTGGGCGACTCAGGGGGCGAATTGTGAAGATGCCATCGGCGCTTGTCAACGGTTTTTCGACAATTCTTCACAAAGCTGCATGTGCGCATGCCATGACCGGTTCTGCACACCGTCAGCGGTTAAGATGGAGGCCAATGAAACCAAAGAAACCGACCCGGGGCGCGAAAGCCCCCAAGTCCCCGGCGCCCAAGCAGGCGTCCGGTCCGTCGGGCAAGCCCCGCGCTGCCGCGAAGAAGAAGCCCGGCAAGCTGCCACCCTGGATGCCCGAATCTCTGACTGCGCCCGCCGCGCCGCGCCCCGGTACCCGCGCCGCCGCCAAGGACGCCACCCGCCGCCGCCCGTTGCCGGGCGCGGGCGATATGACCGTGCAGGACCCGTTTGCCGCGCGTGAGGCCGAGCGTTACGCCCAGCCCATCGCCAGCCGCGAGGCGATCCTGCAGCTGCTCGACCGCTGCGATGGCCCGCAGACCGCCGATGAGATTGGCGTCCATCTGGGACTGACCGAACCGGATCGGGCCGACGCGCTGGGCAAGCGCCTGGGCGCGATGGTGCGCGATGGCCAGCTGGTGCAGAACCGCCGCGGCGGCTTCGCGCCGGTGCAGGCCACCAACCTGATCACCGGTGTGGTCATCGCCAACCCGGAAGGCTTCGGCTTCCTGCGTCCGGTGGAGGGCGGCGACGACCTGTTCCTGCCGCCGTATGAAATGCGCAAGGTGATGCACGGGGACCGTGTGCTCGCCAACGTCACCGGCATCGACCGCCGCGGCCGTCGCGAAGGCAGCATCGCCCGCGTGCTCGAGCGCGGCATGACCCGCCTGATCGGCCGTTTCAGCATCGAGTTCGGCATCAGCTATGTGGTGCCCGATGACAAGCGGGTGCAGCGCAATGTGCAGATTCCGCCGGACCAGACCGGCGATGCGCGTGATGGCCAGCTGGTCGTCTGCGAACTGACCCAGGCGCCCGATACCCGGCGCCCGCCGATCGGCCGCATCATCGCGGTGCTTGGTGACAAGCTGACCGCCTCGCTGATCGTGGAAACCGCCATCCACGGCCACGAGCTGCCGTTCGAGTTCCCGCAGGAGGTGCTGAACGAAGCCTCCGCCGTGCCGCTGGTGGTGGAACCGTCGATGATCGGCGGCCGCGTCGACCTGCGCAGCACGCCGCTGGTGACCATCGATGGCGAAGATGCCAAGGACTTCGACGACGCGGTGTACTGCGAACCGAATGCCGAGGGCTTCCGTCTCGTCGTGGCGATCGCGGACGTGTCCAACTACGTGCGGCCGGGCACGCCGCTCGACGACGAAGCGCAGAAGCGCGCCACCTCGGTGTACTTCCCGGGGTTCGTGGTGCCGATGCTGCCGGAGACCCTCTCCAACGGCATCTGTTCGCTGATGCCCAAGGTCGACCGCATGTGCTTCGTCTGCGACATGCAGGTGAACCGCGAGGGCGAGGTGATCCACTCGCGCTTCTACGAGGCGGTGATGAATTCGCACGCGCGCCTGACCTATACCCAGGTCTGGCAGGCGGTAGGCGAGAACGACGTGGCGGTGCGCAACCAGATCGCCGCGGTGCTGCCGCAGGTCGAGCGTCTGCACCAGCTGTACAAAGTGCTGGCCAAGGCGCGCAAGCGCCGTGGCGCGATCGAGTTCGAGTCCTCCGAAGTGCGCTTCGTGCTGGACAACACCGGTGAAGTCACCCAGGCCGGCATGCTGGTGCGCAACGACGCGCACAAGTTGATTGAAGAATGCATGATCGCGGCCAATGTGCAGGCGGCGCGCTACCTGCTCAGCAAGCACGTGCCGGCGCCGTTCCGCGATCACGCCAAGCCGCCGGAAGCCAAGTACGATGATCTGCTGGAGTTCCTGAAGGAATTCAAGCTGAGCCTGCCGCCGTGGTCGAAGGTGCAGCCGGGCGATTACACCAAGCTGCTCAAGAAGGTGCGCGAGCGCCCCGACGCGGCACTGCTGGAATCGGTGCTGCTGCGCAGCCAGAGCCTGGCGGTGTATTCACCGGACAACCAGGGCCACTTCGGCCTGGCGCTGGACGCGTACGCGCACTTCACCTCGCCGATCCGTCGCTACCCCGACCTGCTGGTGCACCGTGCGATCAAGTACGCGCTCAGCGGCGGTTCGCTCGACAAGTACACCTATTCCGCGCGCGAGATGGCGGCGCTGGCGCTGCAGTGCTCTGAACGCGAACGCCGCGCCGACGAGGCCGAGCGCGAGGTCGACGAGCGTTACCGGGCGGCCTGGATGGAGAAGCACGTGGGCGGCCAGTTCGACGGCGTCATCAGTGGCGTGACCAGCTTCGGGCTGTTCGTGGAACTGGACGAGTCCAAGGTCAACGGCCTGGTCCACGTCACCCAGCTCCCGCATGACTACTACCAGTTCGATGCGGTGCGCAAAACCCTCAGCGGCGAGCGCCGGGGCAAGGCCTACCGCCTGGGTGACCGGGTCCGCATCCTGGTACTGAAGGCCAGCATGGAAGAGCGCAAGATCGACTTCCGTCTGGTCGAGGAAAAGGACGACGAGGTCCCGGCGCTGCCGCCACGTGGCCAGCCGGCCAAGCGCCGGAAGCAGGCGTACTGAACCGGAGTGCCGGCCGCTGGCCGGCCCTCCGTCACCCCGGAACGGACGGGCCCCATGACTACCCTTCCCGAATACAGCGGCGGCTGCCAATGCGGTGCGGTGCGTTTTCACGTCCGCGGTGAGCTGACCGACAGCTCGATCTGCCATTGCCGGATGTGCCAGAAGGCGTTCGGGGCCTACTACGCGCCCCTGGTCTCGGTGCGCGGGGTGGCATTCGCCTGGACGCGCGGGCAACCGCGCCGCTTCGCCTCCTCCAATCTGGTCAAGCGAGGATTCTGCGCGGACTGCGGCACCCCGCTGACCTACGAGGCCCCCAACGGGATGGCGATCGCCGCAGGCGCCTTCGATACGCCCGCGCGCCTGCCGCCCACGGTCCAGTACGGTATCGACGCCAAACTGCCGTTCGTGGATGCCCTGGACCGGCTCAGCGCCATCCGCGACGAAGACGACCCGGAGGCGGTCTACCTGCAGCACCTGGTCTCCCACCAGCATCCCGACCACGACACCGGTGACTGGCCTCCGCCCGCCGCGTGAGGCGGGGGCGCCGCCGATGCTCTACCATTACCACCCCCTTTCCGGTCCCGCCCCCCGCAATGAGCAAGCAAAGCCAGTGGATTGTCGGCGTCAACGCCGTCGCGTCCTCGATTGAGAACGATGCCGAGAACGTCCGCGAGGTCCTGATCGAGGCCGGCGCGAAGAACCCGCGTCTGACCGAGATCGAAGAGAACGCGCGGCGCAAGGGCATCGACGTGCGCAAGGTGAACACCCAGGCGCTGGACGGCGTGGGGGGTTCGGTGCGTCACCAGGGCGTGGCCGCGCGTTACCAGGCTGCACGCACCTGGGGCGAGAACGAGCTGGAAGGGCTGGTCGAAGCGGCCGAGGGCAAGGCCCTGCTGCTGATCCTCGACGAGGTGCAGGACCCGCACAACCTCGGTGCCTGCCTGCGCAGCGCAGCGGCGGCCGGTGCCACTGCGGTGATCATCCCCAAGGACAAGTCGGCCACGGTGAACGCCACCGTGCGCAAGACCTCGGCCGGTGCCGCCGACCGCATCCCGGTGGTGGCCGTGACCAACCTGTCGCGCTGCCTGAAGGACCTGCAGAAGCTGGGCGTGTGGATCTACGGCCTGGCCGGCGAAGCCACCGAATCGCTGTATGCGATCGACCTCAAGGGCAACGTGGCGCTGGTGCTGGGCGGTGAGGCCGATGGTCTGCGTCGCCTGACCCGCGAGAACTGCGACGGCCTGGTCAAGATCCCGATGCCGGGCGACATCGAGAGCCTGAATGTCTCCGTCGCCACCGGGGTCAGCCTGTTCGAGGCCGTGCGCCAGCGCGGTCTGTAAGCCGCGCGCGGGCGGGCTGTGGAGCCGACCGTTGGTCGGCCGCCCTTCGTTCCGGCGTCGTGACATCCGATCCGCCTGCGCGCCGCCCGTTTCGACGCGGCCGCGCGCGGCGCGGCAGCCGCCCAACGGTCGGCGCTACATGAGGACGCGCGGCGGGCATCAGCCTGCGCTGCCGCCCAATGCCTTGAACAAGGTGACATCGTTGATCAACTGCCGCTGCCTCACCGACGCCAGCGACAGCTCCGCATCGCGCCGGGTCTGCTGCGCTTCCAGCCAGGTGCGCAGGTCGGTCGCACCGACCCGGTAGCGCACCTCGTACATCCGCTCGATTTCCACCGCTTCGTCATACGACGCCTGCGACGCCGCGACCTGCGTGGCGAACTGCGTGCGTGCCGAGAGGGCGTTGTCCACTTCCGACAGTGCGGTGTACAGCGTGCGGCGGAAGTCGTTGGCGGCGATCTGGTAATCGGTACCGGCCAATCGGGTGTCCAACTCGGCCTGGCGCACATTGAGGAACGGCAGCGACAGCCCGGCACCGAGCGTGGCCACCGGATGCTTCAACACGTCCGACAGCGAGGTGGCGCCGGTACCGACGCTGCCGGTCAGGCTCAGCGCCGGGTAGTACCGGGTGGCGGTCACCTTGATGGTCTTCAGGCTGTTGCGCAGGCGCAGTTCGGCCGCGCGCAGGTCAGGCCGGCGACCGAGCAGATCGGCCGGCAGGCCTTCGGCGATGGCCGGGCTGGTGGCACGCTCCAGCTGGCGGGGTTCGTCGGCCAGGGCCAACGGCTGGCCATCGAGCAGCACGGTCAACGCGTTGCGGGTGGCCACGCGCTGCTGTTCCAGCGCGCTCTGTGCGGCGCGCTGCGCCTCCAGGCTCTGGCTGGCCTGGCGCACTTCCAACCGCGACACCGCACCGGCATCGAAGCGGGCCTGCACCAGTTGCAGCGTGCGCTGCAGGCGCGCCAGATTGGCCTCACCGGCGCTGATGGACTGGTTGAGAAAGGCCAGCGTCCAGTACTGCGTGGCGACATCGCCGATCACCAGCAGCGCCGTGTTCTGCAGGTCCTCGGCGCTGGCCTGTGCTTCCCACTGGGCGATGTCGCGCTGGGCGCGCAGCCGTCCCCACAGATCAACCTCCCACGGCAGCCCGACACTGGCCGAACTGCTGCGGTTCCAGTCCGCAGACTGGTCGATCGCGCGGTTGCCGCTGCTGCCGACGCTGCCCGAGGGTTGCGGCCACAGCGCGTTGTCGGCCAGTCCGGCCTGCAGGCGCGCACGCTGCACGGCCAGCCCGGCAGACGCCAGGTCGGTGTTGGCGGCCAAGGCACGGGCGATCACCGCGTCCAGCTGCGGATCGCCGAATCCGGTCCACCAGGCGTCGCGGCGCACGTCGGCACCCGCCTCGGCCGGTGACACGGCGACAGCCTGCACCGGCGCGTTGCGCGCCGCATCGCCGCGACCGTAGCTGGCCGGCACCGCCGGCGGGTCGACCCGGTACTGGCTGGTGCTGACACAGGCAGACAGCGCCAGTGCGGACAGGCAGGCCAGGGCCAGCGGACGCCGGGACATCAGGAGAATCGGGAACATGGTCATTCGCGCGCCAGCGCCTCCACGGGGTCGAGTTGTGCCGCACTGCGGGCCGGCAGGAAGCCGAACGCCACGCCGATCAGGCTGGAGCAGGCGAAGGCGGCCACGATGGACGCGGTCGAGAACAGCATCAGGAAGTCGGGGGCGAACTTGCCGAACAGCCAGCCCACCACCAGCGACAGCCCCACGCCAAGCAGGCCGCCGAGCAGGCAGACCAGCACCGCTTCGATCAGGAACTGCTGGCGGATGTCGCTCTGGCGCGCGCCCACTGCCATGCGTACACCGATTTCACGGGTGCGCTCGGTGACCGACACCAGCATGATGTTCATCACCCCGATGCCGCCCACCAGCAGCGCGATCGCCGCGATGGCACTGATCAGCAGGGTCATGGTGCGCGTGGTCTGCTCGATGGTCTGGCGGATTTCGGCGCTGTTGCTGAGGAAGAAGTCCTCGGTGCCGTGGCGCATCACCAGCAGCTTGGAAATGGCTGCCTGGGCGGCATCCATCGGCGTTCTGTCGTCCACCCGGACGGTGATGCTGGAGACGTGGCTCTGGCCAAGCATGCGTGACATCACCGTGGTGTAGGGCACCCACACGCTCAGGCTGGTGCTGCCACCGAAGCCGAAGCTCTGCCGCTGTGCGACGCCGACCACGCGCGCCGGCACGTTGCCGAGCAGGATCACCTGGCCGATCGGGTCCTCGCCGTTGGGGAAGAACTGGGTGCGGGTGTTTTCGTCGATCACCGCCACCTGGGCAAGGCCGCGTACCGCATCGCGGTCGAAGAAGCTGCCGGCAACCAGGGTCACGCCCTTGACCCGGAAGAACTGCTCACCCACGCCGCTGACCTGGGCGGTGGCCGACTGGTTGCGGTACCGGGCGGTGACCGAGGAAGACACACTGGGCGTGGCACTGTCCACGTAGCTCTGCCGCGCCAGCGCATCGGCGTCGCTGGCCTTGAGCGTCTGCACCCGGGCCGAGCGCATGTCGCCGAAGCCGCGACCGGGATAGACGTCGATGGTATTGGTGCCCAGCGCGCTGATGTTCTGCAGGATCTGCTGCTGCGAGCCGTTGCCCAGCGCCACCACTGACACCACCGAGGCGATGCCGATGATGATGCCAAGCATGGTCAGGAAGGTGCGCAACCGGTGCGCGTTCATTGCCAGCAGCGCCATCCGGAACGCTTCGGTGAAGCGGTCGCGCGCGGCGCGCCAGCTGTGGCCGCGGCCGGCATCCACGGTGGGCTGGCGCTGCGCGCGGTAACGGGGGGCGTTCGCATTGGCGCGGTCGGCGATGATCTCGCCGTCGCGGATCTCGATGATGCGCTGCGCGTGTTCGGCCACCGACATGTCGTGGGTGACGATGATGATGGTGTGGCCTTCGGCATGCAGCTCGCCGAGGATCGCCATCACCTCCTCGCCGGAGCGCGTATCGAGCGCGCCGGTCGGTTCGTCGGCCAGGATCACCTCGCCGCCGTTCATCAGCGCCCGCGCGATCGACACGCGCTGCTGCTGGCCGCCGGACAGCTGGCCGGGCTTGTGGTGCATGCGGTCGCCGAGACCGAGGCGCTGCAGAAGCTGCTCGGCGCGCGCGGTGCGCACCGGCCCCGGGCTGCCGGCATAGACGGCCGGCACGGCGACATTGCCGCGCGCATCGAGGTCGCCCAGCAGGTGGTAGCGCTGGAAGATGAAGCCGAAATGCTCGCGGCGCAGCTCGGCCAGCTCGTCCGGCAGCATGCTGCCGGTTTCGCGGCCCGCCACCTGGTAGCTGCCGCGGGTCGGCCGGTCCAGGCAGCCGAGGATGTTCATCAGCGTGGACTTGCCCGACCCGGACTGGCCGACGATGGCGACCATCTCGCCCGCATCGATGTCCAGGTTGACGTCGCGCAGCACGGCGATGGTGTCTTCGCCGGCGGGAAACTCGCGGCGAAGGTCGCGCAGTCGCAGCAGCGGGGCGCGCGTGGGCTGCGCGCCGGTCGGGGCACCGCTCATCGGCGCGGCCCGCCCATGCCCGGCCCACCCATCCGGATCTGCGGGCCACCACGGCCGCCGCTGCTGCCCCCTGCGGCCGCGCCACCCTCGCCGACAATGACCTTTTCGCCCTCGGTCAGGCCGGACAGCACTTCGGCGTTGGCGCCGTTGTTGATGCCGATCCGCACCTTGCGTGGCGCCGGCATGCCGTCGGCGTCGGCGATGCGGACCACGTACTGGCCATCGCGGGTCTTCGGGCCGAGCGCCACCGCCGGGATCATGAGGACGCCCTTGGCCTGCTTGAGCATCACCGATACCTGCGCGGTCATGTCGATGCGCAGCGTGCCGTCGGGGTTCTCCACGTCGAACAGGGCGTTGTAGTACACCGCCGTACTCGAGCTGGAGCCGGAGGAACTGGAGCTTGATGCATTGTCGCTGGCGATGGAGGACGGCGCCGGATTGATCTGGCGCAGCGTGGCGTGGTACTTGCGGTCCGGCTCGCCCAGCGTGGTGAAGTACACCGGCATGCCGGCCTTGATTTTGACCACGTCCGCCTCGGAGATTTCGGCGTTGACCGTGACCAGATCCAGGCGCGCGAGCATCACGATGGTGGGCGCGGTCTGGTTGGCATTGACGGTACGGCCTTCCTCGGCCACCACCGCCACCACGGTGCCGTCCATCGGCGCGGTGATGCGGGTGTAGGCCAGGTTGGCACGGGCGGTGCCCAGTTCGGTCTCGCGACCCTTGATCTGCGCGTCGTAGGACTGGATCTGCGCGCGTGCGGTCTTCAGCCTGGCGTCGGCCGCGTCGTACTCGGCACGCGAGGTGGCTTCGGCCGCGAGCATCTGCTGCTGACGGGCGAACTCCAGTTCGGCCTCCCGCAGGCTGGCCTGCTGCACCGCGCGCTGGGCGCGGATGTTGTCCAGTGCGGCTTCGGCGTTGAGCACCTGATTCTGCTGCGTGGTGGCGTCGATCTCGGCGATCAGCTGGCCTTCCTTGACGGTATCGCCCAGCTGCACCTTCAGCGACTTGATCTGGCCGGAGGCCTGCGCACCCACACTCACCAGCTTGTAGGCATCGACCACACCGGTGGCCTCCACCGTCTGCTCGATGTCGCCACGGCTGACCGGCGTGGTCGCCAGGGCCGGGGCGGCAGGCTTGCGGGCGAACCATGCCACAATCGCGGCAATCACGACGACGAAGGCGATCAGCAGCAGGATGCGGCTGCGGCGGGTGTGGGGCAGGCGGGGCTTCACGATGATCGTCTACTCGGCAGGCCGTTGCGTCGGCGTTGTCAGCATTGTGAAGACCCACGCCGGAGGGCTCAACGCTCGCCGTGTATCAAAGGGTAACCAGACGCGCTGTCCCGCGTTTCGTTGTGTATCGTCGTCGTGTCCTGACACACGCGTACGCATTCCCATTGATGCGGTTCATCTCCGGACAGGGGATCATGACCGCATGGAGACCACCACCACCATGCATCGCCTGTTGATCGTCGACGACGACCACGATATCCGCCAACTGCTTGCCGAACAGCTGGGACGCGCCGGTTACCAGATCAGCACCGCCAGCGATGGCACCGGCATGCGTCAGGTCCTTGAACGCGAACACGTCGACCTGATCGTGCTCGACCTCAACCTGCCGCGCGAAGACGGGCTGACCCTGTGCCGTGACCTGCGTGCGCGGTCAAGCACGCCGGTGATCATGCTCACCGCGCGCAGCGAGCCGATCGACCGCGTGCTGGGCCTGGAAATGGGCGCCGACGACTACCTGGCCAAGCCCTTCGAGCCGCGCGAACTGCTGGCGCGCATCCGCAACGTGCTGCGCCGGACCGAGGCGCTGCCGGCCAATCTGGAGCCGCTGGCGATCCGCCGCGCGCGGTTCTCGCACTGGATATTCGATCTTGAACACCGGCACCTGGTCGACCCCGATGGCCGGGTGGTGGTGCTGTCCGGTGCCGAGTTCCGCCTGCTGCGGGTGTTTGTCGGACATGCCAACAAGGTACTGTCGCGCGAGCAGCTGGTGGCGCTGAGCAGTGGCCGCAGCTACGAGTCGCAGGATCGCGCGATCGACCTGCAGGTCAGCCGCCTGCGCAACAAGCTGGGCGATGACGGCGGCAGCGACGGGCTGATCAAGACCGTGCGCAACGAAGGTTACGTACTGGCCACGGCGGTGGGGCTGGAATGAAACGCCTGCGGCGCTTCTTCGCTTCGATGGTGGGGCGCCTGTTCCTGATTCTGCTGCTGGGCATGGCGGTGGCCGCGATAGGCGCCACCGTGCTGGCCAGCGCCAAGCGCCAGCAGGAATTTGAACGGCAGAACCTCAACCGCATCGCCGACCGGCTGCAGGGCTACGTCAACCTGCTGGACGGCAACCCCGAGCTGCGCGAGCGCCTGCTGGCCGTGGGCGGCCCCAGCGTGCGCGAGCTGCCCGACGGCGCGCGCCAGGGCCGCAGGGACACCGCGATGATGGCCGTGCTGGATGACCGGCCCGGCCCGGTGGCGCACGCCCAGGTCCATTTCACCTCGTTCCGCTCCTGCCTGCCGCGGCTGCCGGAGCTGTTGCCGCCGCCGCCGCACAAGATGGGCGCGCCCAAGCGCCCGCGCGAGCGCGATCCGGCGTTCATCCCGCCCAAATGCCGCGCCGTTTCGGTGGTACTCAGCGACGGCACGCCGCTGCGGCTTGCCCTGGATTCCCCGGCCGTGGCGCACAACGGCATCCTGGCGGTGGACCCGCTGTTCCTGACCCTGCTGGTGATCGCCATCGCGATCCTGGCCTACATCGTGGCGCGCATGGCCAGCGCGCCGCTGCAGCGCCTCGCCGCTGCCGCCGCGGCGCTGGGCGACGACCTGCAGGGCGCGCCGATGCCCGTGACCGGGCCATTGGAAGTCAGACGCGCTGCCGAAGCCTTCAACGCCATGCAGCAGCGCCTGCAGCGGCACCTGGGCGAGCGCACGCAGATGCTGGCCGCGATCACCCACGATCTGCAGACGCCGGTGACCCGGCTGCGGCTGCGGCTGGAGAACGTGACCGACGAGGCGCTGCGTGAGCGCCTGATCGGCGACCTGGGCGCGATGCAGGCGCTGATCCGCGAGGGTCTGGAGCTGGCCCGCAGTGCCGAAAGCGCCGAACAGCGCGCTGCCCTGGTGCTGGATTCGCTGCTGGAGAGCATCGTGGAGGACGCCGCCGAAGCCGGCGCCGACGTGCGCTTCGACCAGGCCAGTGGCGCGGTGATGATGCTGCGCCCGCTGGCCATGCACCGGTTGTTCTCCAACCTGGTGGACAACGCGGTGATGTACGGGCAGTCGGCACGGGTGAGTGTGGAGCAGACCGAGCATGACGTGGTGGTCCGCATCCGCGACAGCGGACCGGGCCTGGCCGAGGACGAACTGGAGGCCGTGTTCGATCCGTTCGTGCGGCTGGAGACCTCGCGCTCGCGCGATACGGGCGGCGCCGGGCTGGGCCTGACCATCGCCCGCGCGCTGGCCGAGAAGGACGGTGCCACGTTGCACCTGCGCAATCATCCGCAGGGGGGATTGGAGGCCGTGGTGCGTTGGCCGGCCACCTGGCGGGTTGCACCCGGAAGCCGCACCGGATAGATCTTCACGACCGTTCGGGCGCGGATTTGCCTACTATGGGCACCTCTTTGCCAGCTTCTCCCCCATGAGAGCGCACGAATCAACCGGCCTGCGGGCCGGGGCTTCCCTTCCCAACGCCATGCGGGCAGGCCTGCACGGATGAGGGAACGGGGGGGCGTCAACCGGCGGCGGCCGGTCCAATCCCGAGGACGCGTCCTGCCGTGGCTGCAGGCCGCAGGGCTGTGCCTGCTGCTGTGGCTGGCGGCCATTCCGTCGCTGTCGGCGCAGGATGGGCCACCTCCGCTGCGCGACTACGCGATCGACGTGTGGACCTCGCGCAACGGCCTGCCGCACAACTCGCTGCGCGACATCGCGCAGACGCCCGAAGGCCACCTCTGGTTCGCCACCTGGGAGGGTCTGGTGCGCTACAACGGGCTGGACTTCACCGTGTTCGACCGCAGCACGCGGCCGGGCCTGCGCGACAATGGCGTGGGCGCCCTGTATGTCGACCACGCCGGCAACCTGTGGATCAGCGACTCGCGCGGCAACGTCACCCGCCGCGGCAGCGATGGCCAGTGGCGGGTATGGGAACACCAGCCGGGGACGCCGCAGGTGCTGATCCAGGCGATGCAGATGGACAGCCATCGGCGCCTGTGGCTGCTGTACGAAGGCAAGGGCATCGGCAGCCTCGACCCGGACGGCCGCATCGCATACACACCGCCGGCGGCCGACGTGCCGATGGCGATGAGTTTCACCAAAATGGTGGTGGACGCCCAGGACCGCGTGTGGGTGGGGACCCTGGATGGCCTGGTGGTGCGCGACAACGACGGCGTCCTGCGCCGCGCGCCGGAGAGCTTCGGGCTGGGGCGTGGCCTGGTGTGGCCGTACCGGGCGCCCGACGGGGTGATGTGGATCGTGGCCGGCGAGCGGATCTACCGCATGCAGGACGGCGTGCCCGAGCTGCAGCACCGCCTGCCTGGCCAGATGCACATGACCGCGATGCTGCAGGACCGCCACGGCGACCTGTGGCTGGGCACCGAGAACCAGGGCCTGCTTCGGCTCTCGCGGCATGGGCTGGAGCGGCTGCCGGCCGGTCTTTCGCTGCCGGGTGGACGTGTGGTCAGCCTGCGGGAGGATGCGGAGGGCAGCATCTGGGTCGGCGCCAACGGCGGTCTGTACCGCCTGCGCGAAACGCTGTTCAGCAGCTACACCGAACGCGATGGACTCAGTGGCGACTACGTGCGCACCGTGTATGAGGACCGGCAACGCCAGATGTGGATCGGCAGTGCCAGCGGCCTGGACCGGATGGACGGCGATGGCCGCTTCCATGCGATCGCGCTGCGCAATCAGGGCGGCAAGCCGCCGTCGGTGTTGAGCCTGGCCCAGGACCGTGCAGGTGATCTGTGGGTGGGCACCTTCGGCGACGGGGTGTTCCGGGTGGACGCACAGGGCCGGGTGCTGCGCACCTACGGCACCGCCGATGGGCTGCCGGGGGGCAACATCCGTGCGATGAGCGTGGACCGTGACGGCGGGGTCTGGGCCGGCACGCAGAAGGGCGTGGTGCGCATTGATGCGCGTGGCGTGGCCGTGCCGACCGTGCCCGGCATGCCGTCCGGGCTGATCACCGCCTTGGCCCACGACGCCGAGGGCAATCTGTGGATCGGCACGATCGAAGGCATCCGCGTGCTGCGCGGCAACCGCGCGCAGGCCATCGACCTGGAGCGCATGGGCGGCGGCCGCAGCGTGTTCGGCTTCCAGCAGATCGGCGATGCGATGTGGGTAAGCACCGACCGTGGGCTGTACCGCTGGCAGAACGGCCGGTTGGCGCGGGTCGGGCTGGAGCAGGGCATGCCCGTGGATACGGTGTTCCAGCTGGTGCCCGACCGCGTCGGCAATGTGTGGATCAGCAGCAACCGCGGCGTCCTGCGCACCGACATGGCGATGCTCAACGATGTGGCCGACGGACGCGCGCCGCACATCGACGTGGAGCACTACAACGAAATCGACGGCATGGCCAATTCGCAGGCCAATGGCAGTTCCGGCCCGTCGGCGATCCTGCGCCAGGACGGGACGTTCTGGGTGGTCACTGCCGGTGGCCTCAGCACGGTCGATCCGCTGCGGCTGCAGCGCTTCCGCGAGCGCCTGGCGCCGCCGGCGGTGATCGAGAACGTGCAGGTGGATGGCACGCCCCTGCACTGGCAGGGCAACGACTACAACCGCATTCCCGGCGGCAAGCGCCTGAGCGTGAGCTATGTGGGGCTGAGCTATCTGCTGTCCGAACGGATCCGCTATCGCACCCGCCTGGAGGGCCTGGACAGCGGCTGGATCGAGCGCGGGCAGCAGCGCAGCGTCGAATTCATCGGTCTGCCGCCGGGCGACTACACGCTGCATGTGTCGGCCGCCCACCCCGGCGGTGCATGGAGCGACAGCGAGGCGGTCTGGGCGTTCACGGTCGAGCCGTTCCTGTGGCAGCGGCGCAGCGTGCAGGTGATCGCTTCGCTGCTGCTGTTGGCCGGCCTGGTGGCGCTGTACCGCTATCTGATCAATCGCTACAAGGCCAGCAACATCCGCCTGGCGCGGAGGGTGAATGAGGCCACGCGCGACCTGCAGGCGCAGACCGTGCACCTGCAGGCCTTGAACGAGGAAAAGACCGCGCTGGCCGAACGTCTGGCCGTGCAGGCCGAAGCCTTTGAACGCCAGGCGCGCGAAGACGCGCTGACCGGCCTGGCCAACCGGCGTGCATTCGACGAAGCGTTGGCCCGCGATTTCGCCCGGTCGCAGCGCAGCCGTCACCCGATGTGCCTGGTGGTGCTGGACATCGACCACTTCAAGGAGGTCAACGACCGGCACAGCCATAGCGTCGGCGACGTGGTACTAGTGGAAGTGGCGCGCCTGATCGCCTCGGCATGCCGCGATTCGGACATGCCGGCACGCACCGGTGGTGAGGAGTTCGCCCTGCTGCTCAATGACACCCGCCTGGACGAAGCGGCGCAGGTCTGCGCACGTCTGCGTGGCCTGTTCCACGACCACCCCGACTGGGCCGGTGTGGCGGGTCTGAAGGTGACCTTCAGCGCCGGACTGGTCGAACTGGATGCGGCCGACCGTACCCCGATGCTGCTGTATCAGCGCGCGGACCGCGCGCTGTACCGCGCCAAGAGCGAAGGCCGCGACCGCACCGCCATCGGGTGACGATCAGGCCGGGGCGGAGCAGGGTTCGGCCGCCCCGCGCGGGTGCGTCAGGGACGTGGCCAAGCGTTGGCGATCGTGCAGAACAGCTTGGCGGTCTGCTCGGTGTCGTACACCGCGCTGTGCGCTTCGTCGGCGTCCCAGCCGAGCCCGGCGGCGTTGGCCGCGCGCGCCAGCACGGTCTGGCCGTAGGCGACGCCGGCCAGAGTCACCGTGTCGAACACGCTGAAGGGGTGGAACGGATTGCGCTTGTGGCCGGTGCGGTTGACCGCGGCGTTGACGAAGCCCAGGTCGAAATGCGCGTTGTGGCCGACCAGGATCGCACGCTGGCAGCCGTACTTTTTCACGGCGGCGCGGACCGGCGCGAAGATGTGGTCGAGCGCGTCCTTTTCAGACTTGGCCAGCCGGAACGGGTGGTCGAGGATGATGCCGGTCACTTCCAGCGATTTCGGGTCGATCTCCAACCCGTCGGCCGGAATCACGTGGGCGCTGGCGGTCGGGCCGGGATAGAGCAGGCCGTTCTCGTCCATTTCGATCGGCACCGCGGCGATTTCCAGCAGTGCGTTGCGGTTGCAGTCGAAGCCGCCGGTTTCCACGTCGATCACGACAGGCAGGAAACCACGGAAGCGTTGGGCCATTGCCAGGTTCGCCGCAGGGGCAGTCGTTTCGGCGGCGGCAGGGGGCAAGGCGGCATCGTTCATCCGTGGATTCTAGCAGAGGGGGCCTGTATGCCCCCGCCACTCAGGCGTCTGCGGGACGGCGCCCCGGCTGCCGGCGCAGCAGGTGGTCCACGCTCAGCGGGCCGGCGCCCTGCAGCGCCAGGGGCAGCAGCATGGCCATGAACAGCAGCGGCAGCTTGAAGTTGCCAAACCCCTGGTCGGTGATGGCATAGCCCTGCCACAGCTCGGCCAGTCCGTCCCAGTGCATCGGCCAGTGCACCGCCCAGGTCGCCACCACGGTCAGGACAAGCAGGCTGCCGGCGGCCAGCCGGGTACCCAGCCCCAGCAGCAGGCAGAGCGCGCCGACCAGCTCCAATCCGATGGCCAGGTGCCAGTTGAGGCTGGCCGGGAGCTGGTCGAACGGAAACGGGAAGGCCTGTTGCAGGTCGCCGAACCAGTTCTGTCCGTGCAGCTTTTCGCGGCCGGACTCCAGGTACTCCCAGGCCAGCAGCAGACGCAGGCCCAGCGGGGCGATCCACGGCGCAAGCCGATCCAGCCGGTCGCGCAGGGCGACCCGGTGCAGTGTGTTCATCAAAGGGGAACTCCTGGAAAAAGGGTCAGGCAGGCGGAGGGGACGGGGCGATCACGGCGTGGCGCAGGAACTGCTGCAGCAGCGCGGTTCCCTCGGTCAGCAGGACATCGGGGGGCAGGCCGTGGGCCTGCGCCAACGCCTGCAGGTGCTCAGCGCCGGTCTGGCCGGGCGACTGGCCGATGCGCTCGAGCAGGTGGGCGGCCAGTGGACTGATCGTCGCGAAGCGCACCTGGCCGTCCGCGTCGCGCCGAACCAGCAGTCCGGTCGGTTCGGTGGGGGGCTCGGCCGGCGCGTCGGCGCTGCCGAGCCGATGGACCGGCCAGTGGTAGAGCAGGGGCCACGCCAAGGGCGAGCGCTGCAGCGGCACAACCTGCGGGTCGATGCCCGTGGCAATCGGCAGCGGACAGGCGTCGAGCTGATAGAGCGCGGTCTCCACCCATTCGTAGTGCGCCAGTTCGGCCAGTGCCGGATGCGGCAGTACCGGGCGTTCCTGCAGCCATTGCACGAATTCGGCGGCCAGCGCGGTGAACAGCGGCGTCTGCGCGCGATGATCGGCAAGAAAGCGGCGTACCAGCGCTGCCCAGGCCGCCTCGCCGAGCAGCCGCGCGCACACCGGGAAGCCGTTGCCGAGCAGCCCCAGCACATTGTTGAACACCAGCCGCCGGTAGATGCCCATCCGGCGCGGGTCCAGGCCGGTCGGCGCGGCGACACGCTCCGGATCGCGCAGATGCGCGGTGAACGCGCGTTGCTGTGCGTGCAGGCGAGGGGATGTGTCAGCCATTGGACACCGCTCCGTGCGCGGCCATCAGGCCTCGGATGATGCGCAGTTCTTCGCGCAGCTCCGGATAGGGGGGGAAGTTGAAATCGCGTTCGAGCAGGGTGGGGCGCGGGCCAATGCGTGCATAGGTGCGGCCGAGCAGGTCCCATACCGGATCGATCACCGCGCTGCCGTGGGTATCGATCTTGAGGTCGTCGGCGTCGTCGAGGTGGCCCGCCACGTGCAGGCAGGCGATGCGATGCGCGGGCAGCCCGGCGATGAAGGCGTCCGCGTCGTAACCGTGGTTGAAGGCGTTGACGTAGACGTTGTTGACGTCCAGCAGCAGGTCGCAGTCGGCCTCGGCCAGCACGGCGTTGGTGAAGGCCAGCTCATCCATTGCCGGTTCCGGCGCCAGGTAGTAGGACACGTTCTCCACCGCGATGCGCCGTCCCAGCAGATCCTGCACGCGGGCGATGCGGGCGGCGGTATGGCGCACGGCCTCGTCGGTGAAGGGAATCGGCAGCAGGTCGTACAGATGGCCCTCGTCGCTGCAGTAGCTCAGGTGTTCGCTGTACAGCGGCACCCGATGCTGGTCCAGGAAGCGACCCACCTGCTCCAGCAGTGACGTGTCCAGCGGCGCGGTGCCGCCCAGCGACAGCGACAGGCCGTGGCAGCTCAGCGGATGGCGCCGTGCCAGCTCGGCCAGCTGTTCGCCGGCCAGGCCGCCCACGCCGATCCAGTTCTCCGGCGCGCACTCGAGGAAATCGACATCGCCCTCGGGTGCCTCGCGCAGGTCCTGCAGCAGCGCACGGCGCAGCCCCAGTCCGGTCGCCGCCGCAGGCAGCGGCGACCGGGGCAGCGCGGTGGCCGGGGCGTCAGTGCTTGGCACCGCACTTGCCTTCGCCGCACTTGCCTTCGGCGGTCTTGCCGGCCGCGGTCGGAGCCTTGGCGTCGTCCGCCTTGGATTTGGCCTTGCCCTTGTCGGCGCCACACTTGCCTTCCCCACACTTGCCCTCGGCGGTCTTGCCGGCCGCTGCGGCGCCGGCCTTCTCCCCACCCTTGGCACCATGCGCCCCGCACTTGCCTTCGCCACACTTGCCTTCGGCGGTCTTGGCGGCGGCTTGGCCGGCAACCAGGTAGCCCTGCGCCAAGTCGGTCATGCTCAATGCAGAGGCCGACGTGGTGGCGCCCAGGCCGGCGGCCAGGGCGGTGGCCGCCAGCAGGGACAGCGAACGGGTGGATGTGCTCATCGATGGTGCTCCTTGGGTATGGGCCAGTGCCCGGAATGGCTGCTGGTGGGGCAGCAGGTGCGGCCATGATGGCCGGTCCTCGCTCAACGAATCCTCACACAGCATTCAACATTTCGTGAAGTGTGGGAGATTCCCATCGTGGCAATGCAACAGGACCCTGCGTACACGGCGGTCGCTCCGCGCGGGCCCCGCGCGGCCCAGCGGCCCCCGGCCGTCCATCCCCCGCGTGCGCCCCGGCACTCGATGGGGCGCATCTCGCGGATTCAAAAAAAAAGCCGCGACCCGAGGGCCGCGGCGTCTGCTCCCTGCATTGGCAGGATGCCTCAGACGTGATCGGTGCTGCTGGTTTCGTCGCGCTTCTCGCGCGGCGGCAGGGCCTGCTCGCCGTGCACCAGGAACCAGACGTTCTCGGCGATGTTGGTGGCATGGTCGCCCACGCGCTCCAGGTTCTTGGCCATGAACAGCAGGTGCGTGCAGGGGGTGATGTTGCGCGGGTCTTCCATCATGTAGGTGAGCAGCTCGCGGAACAGCGCGGTGTACTGTGCATCCAGGCGCGCATCGTCATCACGCAGGGCGAGGGCGGCGGCGGCATCGTTGTCGCGGTAGGCCTCGATGGCACGGCGGACCTGCTGTGCGGCCAGCCGGCCCAGCGAGCGCAGGCCCTGGATCTGCGGCAGCGGCGGGACCTTGCTCAGGGCGATCGAGCGCTTGGCGACGTTGGCGGCATAATCGCCGATGCGTTCGATGTCGGCCGGGATGCGCAGGCCGGCCAGGATCTCGCGGAGGTCGCGCGCCATCGGGCCGCGCAGCGCCAGACGCATCACATCGTGGCTGATCTGCTGTTCCAGGCTGTCGATGGCTTCGTCGTTGGCGATGATGCGCTGTGCCGCGTTCTCGTCGCGTTTCTCGATGACGTCCATCGACGCATCGAGCTGCGCCACGGCCATCTCGCCCATGCGCACGATCTCGGCCACCAGCCGCTGCTGCTCTTCGTCGTAGCTCTTGACGATATGGTCGTTGGGAAAGTTCATGATGATTCTCGTAGAGCCGGGCTCTGCCCGGCTGGATGATGTGGAGACGCAGGCGCTCAGCCAAACCGCCCGGTGATGTAATCCTCGGTCTGCTGCTTGTTGGGCTGCGAGAAGATCACTTCGGTGCGGTCGTGTTCGATCAGGTCGCCCAGATACATGAAGGCGGTGTAGTCGGACACGCGCGCGGCCTGCTGCATGTTGTGGGTGACGATCACGATGGTGTAATCGTGCTTGAGCTCTTCGACCAGCTGTTCGATGCGGCTGGTGGAGATCGGGTCCAGTGCCGACGTCGGCTCATCCAGCAGCAGCACGTCCGGGCGCAGCGCAACGGCACGGGCGATGCACAGGCGCTGCTGCTGGCCGCCGGACAGCCCCAGCGCGCTCTGGTTGAGCTTGTCCTTGACCTCGTCCCACAGCGCGCCCTGGCGCAGCGCCTGTTCGACGCGGTCGGTCATCTCCGACTTGGACAGCTTTTCGTGATGGCGGATGCCGTACGCGACGTTCTCGAAGATGGTCATCGGGAATGGCACCGGCTTCTGGAACACCATGCCGACCTTGCTGCGCAGCCGGTTCATCGGATACTTCGGCGAGAGGATGTTCTCACCGTCCAGCAGCACTTCGCCGCGTGCTTCCAGCTTGGGGTACAGCGCATAGATGCGGTTGAAGATGCGCAGCAGCGTGGACTTGCCGCAGCCGGACGGACCGATCAGCGCGGTGACGCGCTTCTCCGGGATCTCCAGGTCGATGCCCTTGAGCGCATGGAATTTGTCGTAGTAGAAGTCCAACCCGCGCGCGGCCAGCTTGATCGGCGCCGGGGTGTGCAGGCTTTCATGCGACGCCGGGACCACGATGCGCTGCATCGGTACGGCGTTGGAGAGATCGTTCATGGCGATGTCCGTGGAAAGGTCAGTCATGGGAGATACGGTTGCGCAGCAGGATGCCGCGCGCAGAGAGGCTGACCAGCAGCACGAACACGGTCAGCACCAGGGCGCCGGCCCAGGCGAGCACCTGCCAGGATTCGTACGGGCTGCCCGCGAACTGGTTCATCACCACCGGCACCGAGGCCATCGGCTGGAACACGTTGCTGTTCCAGTACTGGTTGCCGAAGGCGGTGAACAGCAGCGGCGCGGTCTCGCCGGAAATGCGGGCCAGGGCCAGCAGGATGCCGGTGACGATGCCGGCGGCGGCGCTGCGATACAGCACCTGCACGGTCACCTTCCACTGCGGGATGCCGAGCGACAGCGCCGCCTCACGCATCTGCGACGGCACCAGTCGCAGCATCTCGTCGGTGGTGCGCACCACCACCGGCAGCACGATGAACGCCAGCGAGAGTGCACCGGCGAACGCCGAGAACTGTCCGCCGGTCTGCATCACGTACAGGGTGTAGACGAACAGGCCCAGCACGATCGACGGCGCCGAGAGCAGGATGTCGTTGACGAAACGCACCACCGTGCCGGCCTTGCGGAAGTTGCCGTATTCGGCCAGCCAGGTGCCGGCCAGCACGCCCAGCGGGGTGCCGATCGCGATCGCCAGACCGCACATCACCGCGCTGCCGAAGAAGGCGTTGGCGAGGCCGCCCTCCTGCATGGGGGGCGGGGTCATCCTGGTGAACAGGTCCAGGTTGATCCCGGCCAGGCCCTTGGAGGCCAGCGTCCACAGAATCCAGCCGAGGAAGAACAGGCCGAACAGCGCGGTCAGGCAGGACATCAGCAGCGCGACCACGTTGACGATGCGGCGGCGCAGGTACAGCGGTTGCGCGGCGGACGGGGCGATGGTGGACATCAGTTGCCCTCCTTGCGGGCGAGGCGCATCAGCATCAGGCGGGCAATGGCCAGCACAACGAAGGTCACGATGAAGAGCACGAAGCCGAGCAGCAGCAGTGCCGAGCGGTAGGTTTCGGTGGCCTCACCGAAATCATTGGCAATCAGCGCGGCGATGGTGGTGCCCGGCTCGAGCAGCGAGGGCGACAGGCGCACGCTGTTGCCGATCACGAAGGCCACCGCCATCGTTTCGCCCAGGGCGCGCCCCAGGCCGAGGAAGATGCCGCCGATCACCGCCGAGCGGGTGTAGGGCAGCACGATGTCCCAACTCACTTCCCACTTCGTGGACCCCAGCGCGTATGCCGATTCCTTCAGGCGGGTGGGTACGGTCAGGAACACTTCGCGCATGACCGAGGAGATGAAGGGGATCACCATGATCGCCAGCACGAAGCCGGCCGTGAGCACGCCGATGCCCAGCGGCGGGCCCTGGAACAGCGGACCGATGACCGGCAGTGTGCCGAGGTGGTCGTTGAGGAACGGGGTGACGTATTCGGTCATCACCGGCACCAGCACGAACAGGCCCCACATGCCGTAAATGATCGACGGAATGCCGGCCAGCAGTTCGATGGCGGTACCGACCGGACCACGCATCCACCGCGGGGCGACTTCGGTCAGAAAGAAGGCGATGCCGAAGCTCACCGGCACGGCGATGATCATCGCGATCAGCGCGGTGACCAGGGTGCCATAGATCGGCGCGAGCGCACCGAACTTGTTTTCGACCGGATTCCATTCGGACGAGTAGAAGAAGCTCAGGCCCTGCTCCTGCAGGGCATGGCGGCCGCCCCACAGCATCGAGAGCGCGGCGCAGGCCAGGGCGACCAGCACCAGAACGACGGTGGTGATCAGTACCCAGCGGAACAGTGTGTCGTTGCGGGCATCACGCAGGTCGCGGAGGGACGGTGCGGGAACAGGCTGGGCAATGGCATTCATGGGAAAGGCAGGGGCCCGAGAGGTGGGGTGCGGCGTGGTGGCGACAAGGGAGGGCCCGCGCGGCGCGCGGGCCCGGGTTGTCATTTGAATTCAGCGGCCCAGTAGGCTTCGATCTGCGTCACCAGTTCGGCGGGCAGCGGCACGTAGTGCAGTTCGTTGGCCTGCGTCTGGCCCTTTTCAAAGGCCCACTTGAAGAACGCCAGGGTGTCCTTGCTGCGCTGGGCATCCTTGGGCTGCTTGTGCATCAGCATGAAGTTGGTGGCGGTGATCGGCCACGCCTGGTCGCCCGGGGCGTTGGTGATGACCAGGTTGAAGTCCTTGGCGCTGGCCCAGTCGGCGCTGGCGGCCGCGGCGGCGAAACTCTCCGCACTCGGCTGCACCCAGTTGCCGGCGGCGTTCTGCATCGAGGCGTACGGCATGCCGTTCTGCAGCGCGTAGGCCAGTTCGACGTAGCCGATCGAGCCCTTGATCTGCTTCACGTACGAGGCCACGCCTTCATTGCCCTTGCCACCCACGCCGTCCGGCCACTGCACCGAGGTGCCTTCGCCGACCTTGCTCTTCCAGTCCGGGCTGACCTTGGACAGGTAATTGGAGAAGTTGAAGGTGGTGCCCGAGCCATCCGAGCGGTGGACCAGGGTGATCTTGCCGTCGGGCAGTTTCACGCCCGGGTTGGCGGCAACGATGGCCGGATCGTTCCAGGTCTTGACCTTGCCGAGGAAAATGTCGGCCAGCAGCGCGCCGCTCAGGCGCAGCTTGCCGGCGTCCAGGCCCTCGATGTTCACCACCGGGACCACGCCGCCGATGGCGGACGGGAACTGGCCCAGGCCGGCCTGGGCCAGCTCTTCGCTGCTCAGCGGCTTGTCGGAGGAACCGAAGTCGACGGTGCCGGCCTTGATCTGGGCGATGCCGCCACCCGAACCAATGGACTGGTAGTTGATTTTGGCGCCGGTTGCCGCGTTGTAGTCGGCCGACCACTTGGACACCAGCGGGAAGATGAAGGAGGCACCGGCACCGGAGATCTCGGCGGTGAGCCTGTCGCCGGCGGCAGGCGCGGCGGCGGGGGTGTCGGCGGCCGGCGCGGCAGCCTGGCCTTCAGCGCCCGGCTTGCAGGCGGAAAGGCCCAGCGCGATGGCCAGGGTAAGGGCGGTCAAGCCAGCCGTGTGCAGTTTCATGCGTCACTCCGTAGCGGGATGGGGGCCGGTCTCTCCGGCGACGCTGCTATGAAATGATGTTTTTGTTACAGCCGTATGACGACGTGACCGGACGCACGGGAAAGCCCGGTGGGACGGGGGCCGGCGATGGCACGTGCGGAAAAAGAAAAGGCGCGGATCTTGCGATCCGCGCCCGGCGGCGGCAGGGGGAGAGAGGACCTGCCGCCGCCATTGCCTTGTCCGTCGATCCGGCCGGGTACCGGCCAATGGCGGTACCCGACCGGGGTGGGTCACGACCGTGGTCGTGACCGCACCTCAGTACTTCAGATTCTGCGACCAGTACGTCTCGATCTGCTTGACCAGAGTGTCCGGCAGCGGCACGTAATCGAGCTGCTTGGCCTGGGCGTCGCCGTTCCGGTAGATCCAGCGGAAGAACTCCTGCGTGGCCTTGGCGTTGGCGACGTTCTTGGGCTGCTTGCGGACCAGGATGAAGTTGGTGGCGGTGATCGGCCACGCATCGGCGCCCGGCGCGTTGGTCATGACCAGGTAGAAGTCCTTGGCGCTGCCCCAGTCGGCGCTGGAGGCTGCGGCGGCGAAGGAGGTGTCGCTCGGCAGGACGATCTTGCCGGCGGCGTTCTTCATGGCGGCGTAGGACATCTTGTTCTGCAGCGCGTAGGACAGCTCGACGTAGCCGATGCCACCCTTGATCTGCTTGACGTACGCGGCGACGCCTTCGTTGCCCTTGCCACCGATGCCGACCGGCCACTGGACCGAGGTGCCTTCACCAACCTTGCTCTTCCACTCCGGGTTGACCTTGGAGAGGTAGTTGACGAAGTTGAAGGTGGTGCCGGAGCCGTCCGAGCGGTGCACGACGGTGATCTTGCCGTCCGGCAGCTTGACGCCCGGGTTCAGCGCGGCGATGGCCGGGTCGTTCCAGGTCTTGATCTTGCCCAGGAAGATGTTGCCCAGGGTCGGCCCATCCAGCTTCAGTGCGCCCGGCGCGATGCCGGCCACGTTGATCACCGGGACCACGCCGCCGATCACCGACGGGAACTGGGCCAGGCCGGCCGAGGCCAGCTCTTCCGGCTTCAGCGGGGCGTCGGAGGAGCCGAAGTCCACCGTCGCCGCCTTGATCTGGGCAATGCCGCCGCCCGAACCGATGGACTGGTAGTTGACCTTCTTGCCGGTAGCGGCGCTGTAGTCGGCCGACCACTTGGACATGACCGGATAGATGAACGAGGCGCCCGCGCCGGTGACATCGGCGGCATTGGCGGCAAACACGGACGACGCGGCGAGGACGACAACGGCGGCGCGCGACTTGAAGGCGTGGATCACGGGATGGCTCCTGGGATGGATGACGGTGCGGGGTGTCCCGCCCGGCGCCCATTCCATAACGGTTCGATGACAGCGCAGCGTCTGTCATATGACGCAACCGTGACAGGGTGCGGCATCGCCCCGCGACGCCCGGAGCAGGGGCGTTGTCGGCGTCATAAAGTGCACTGCGTCACGCAGGTTCGCGCAGACCGGGTGCCCCCCTCAGTAGGGACTGAGGGCATCCAGGAAGGGGTAGGCGCGGCCATCGTGGCGCAGCCGGTAGCTGCGTTGGACCGCGGGCGCGTCGCTGTCCACGCAGGTCTTGTCGTGCACGGCGCTGCGTCGCGCCACCTGCCGCTCGCGGACGATCAGGTCGGCAAATCCCGGTGGGCGCGGTGCGCCGACCTCCAGGGTGCGAGTGGTGGTCTGGAACTCGCCGGCGCAGCGGGTATCCCACTCTCCCTGGGCGATGTCCACGCTGATCGGCTGGGTCAGTACCTGCAGGTGGCCCGGCGTGTAGGCGATCAGGCGCAGCCGGGTTTCCGAATACGGGTTGGGGCTGGACGCGCCGGTGAAGCGGGTACGCACGCCGAAGGTCCAGTGTGCGTCGTCGAGCCGATAGCGGGCGGTATCCAGGGCAACGCCGTCGAAGCGGACGGCGTCGCTGTCGACCGCGCCGCGCAGCACGCTCCAGGCGCGCGGGGTGGCGCTGGCCGTATCGATCACCATCAGTTCCAGGTCGCCGTCGGGCGCGTCCGGCAGGCTGTCGCGGTCATTCCAGACCGGCACGGCCAACAGCGTCAGCTCCGGGTGTGCTGGCCAGACGCGGCAGGTGCCCGCCTGCGGCGCGCGGCGCCAGCCCGCGCGGTCGGGAAGCACGGTGCCTGGGCGGACAGCGTAGGCGTGCTCGATCACCGCGATGGCGTCGGTGCACTGCTGGGCATGGGCGGCTGGCGTGGCGCTCGCAAGCACAGGCAGGAGCAGCAGGGTGGGGCGCATCGGGCCGTCCGTGGGAAAGTGGCCGCACAGCATACGCAGGCGACACGGCATGCCGGCCCAACGAAAAGGGGCGCAGCCTGCGCTGCGCCCCTGGAGTGCATCGATGCCGCAGGGCTTACCAGAAGAACTGCAGGCGGGCTTCGAGGATGTTCGGGTCGTCGTTGACGAAGCCGCGGGCCGACGAGCTGTACTTCTTGCTGTCCACCATCACGTAGTTCAGGGCGAACTTGGTGTTGGAGCGCCAGTAGTAGTTCACGCCGACGGTCCAGATGTTCATCTTGCCGCCGAGCACGCCGTCGACGATCGGCGGACGGCCGGCCACCGGGTTGGCAGTGAGGTTGCCATCGTTGAGATCCATCTGGTCGTAGCGCGCGCCCAGCTGCCACATGCCGCGGCCCGGTTCGTCCGGCAGGCCGGTGGTCGGGGTGCCGCCCTTGTAGCCCCAGCTCTCGCCGGTGATGTTCCACAGGCCGCTCACGTAGAAGCCGTCGCTGCTGTAGTTGTCGTGGCTGTAGCGCTTGGCCTTGCTGGTGTAGTACTCGGCCTGGGCCTTGAACGGGCCGCCGATGTACATCGCTTCGGCACCCAGCGTGCTGACGCGGTCGGTATCGACCAGGTTGCCGCTGTCCACCAGACGCACGGTGGCCAGGTCGGCGTTCGGACGGGCGCGCACGCGCAGGGTGTCCGCATCGGTGTCGTAGTCGACGTAGCTCAGGCCGAAGTGCAGCACCTGGCCCTTCTCGTTGATCGGCGCCCAGGTACCACGCGCGCCGTAGCCGCTGCCGTGGGCCAGGTTGCGCGTCAGCTCGCGGCCGAAGGCGCTGGCGGTGACCGACCAGTTGCTGTCGCCGATGCTGTAGGCACCGCCGAGGCGACGGGCCACGGCGTAGGTGTTGGTGACCGCCGCCTTGGAGATGAAGTCGTTGTTCTTGGTGCTGGACAGTTCTTCCAGGCTGTTGGGCTGCTTGAACTGGCCGAACTGCACGAAGTGGTTGGCGTTGCCGGCCAGCTTGTACTTCAGGTTGGTGTCCAGGAACTTGTCGGCCTTGGCATCGTAGCCCACCACCCATTCCACGTTGCCCGGGCCCTTGCCCTTGAGCACCAGCTCGGCGCGGCGCAGCTCGAACTCGCTGTTCTTGCCGTTCCCGGCATCGCCGCCGTTGAGGTCGGTCAGATCGTTGTCGAACCAGTTGCCGTCGGCCTGGACCAGGCCTTCGAAGGTGATCTCCGAACCGCCGATCACGTCGATGGCCACTTCAGCGTGAGCGGCCGGCACGAACAGCGCAGCCGCCACGGCCGCAGTAAGAAGTTGGCGATGCAGTTTCATGGAAAGGAGCCTTGCAGGCAGGTGGGAAGATGCTGCGCAGGCTAATTAGTGAAGATTGCGTAAATGTGACAGTTTCAGACAAACCGTCGTTTGCCGGACCCCACGGCCCGGCAGGGCTTTACATGAATGCCCGGCGCAGATGACCGCCGGATTGCGTACAGATGGCAATCGCCGCCGGGGGTCAGGCGGCGGTTTTTTCCCTGTAGCGGCACAGGTCGCGGATCACGCACTGCGGGCAATCCGGCTTGCGTGCCTTGCACACGTAGCGGCCGTGCAGGATCAGCCAGTGGTGTGCGTCGAGCAGGAACTCGGCGGGGATCACCTTGACCAGCAGGTCCTCCACCGCGCGGACGTCCTTGCCAGGGGCCAGCCCGGTGCGGTTGGCCACGCGGAAGATGTGCGTGTCCACCGCCATCACCGGCTCGCCGAAGGCGGTGTTGAGCACCACGTTGGCCGTTTTGCGGCCCACGCCCGGCAGCGCCTCGAGGGCGGCGCGATCACGGGGCACCTCGCCACCGTGGTCGCGGATCAGCAGTGCGCAGGTGGCGATCACGTTCTTCGCCTTGGCGTTGAACAGCCCAATGGTGGCGATGTACTTCTTCAACCCGTCTTCGCCCAGCGCGAGCATGGCCTGTGGCGTGCTGGCCACCGGGAACAGCTTGCGCGTGGCCTTGTTGACGCCCACGTCGGTGGCCTGCGCCGACAGCGCCACCGCGATCAGCAGTTCGAACGGCGTGCTGTATTCCAGCTCCGTGCGCGGATGCGGATTGAGCTCGCGCAGACGCGTGAACATCTCGATCACATCGGCCTTGGGCATGCGTGCGGAGCGCGGCGCGGCCTTGCTGACGACGGCCATCAGGTGCCGTTCCCGGCCGCCCGGGCCTTGGCGCGGGCGAGGATGGCCGCCGCCGCCGACGGCAGCGCCGGCTTCGCATCCGGCGTGGTCGCCGCCGGTGCCCGCCGCGCGTCGCGTTCGGCGGCACGGCGGCCCAGGCGTACCGCGCGCTGGCGGTAGCGCTCGCGCGCAGCCCACGCTCGCGTGAGCTGCTGCTGGGCCTGCAGCAGGCGCACGGGCAGGTCCGGATGGCCGGGCACCCGCTGGGCGTCGCCAGGGTGTGGCACGTAGTCCATCAAGCCGGCCGCGAGTGCGCCGTCGACGTCGTCGTCCAGCAGCAGCATCCACAGCCGCGTGGGCAGGTCAGGGTCGGTGGCCATCATCATCAGCGGTTCTGGAACACCGGCGGACGGCGGGCAAGGAAGGCGGCGGTGCCTTCGCGCATGTCCTCGGTAGCGAACATCAGCCCGAACTGCGCGGTTTCGTAGGCCAGACCTTCGCCCAGCGCACACTCACCGCCGATATGAACGGCATCGAGGATGCCGCGCAGCGCCAGCGGCGCGGCGTGCGCAAGCTGCTGGGCCAGCGCCTGCACGCGTGCATCCAATGCATCGGCAGCCACCACTTCGTTGACGATCCCGAACTGCAGCGCGCGCGCGGCCGTGATCGGTGTGCCAAGCAGGCACAGTTCCAGCGTCGCGGCGCGGCCGCACAGACGCAGCAGGCGCTGGGTGCCGCCGAAGCCGGGAATCAGCCCGAGATTGATCTCCGGTTGGCCGACTTTGGCGGTTTCGGCAGCGATGCGCAGGTGGCAGGCCATCGCCAGTTCCAGGCCGCCGCCCAGCGCAAATCCGTTGATCTTCGCGATCACCGGCTTGGGCATGCGCTCGATGCAGCGCATCAATTTCTGCCCCAGCGCCGAGAAATCACGTCCCTGAACCGCGCTGAGTCCGTTCATTTCGGCGATGTCCGCCCCGGCCACGAACGCCTTCGGACCGGCCCCGGTGAGCACTGCCACCCGGACCGCCGGATCGGCGGCTGCCGCCGAAAACGCGCTGTATAGCGCTTCCAGCGTAGCCTTGTCGAGGGCATTGAGCTTGTCCGGGCGGTTCACGGTGAGGGTGCGGATGGCGCCGTCATTGGTCACGGCGAGGGGCGAATCGGCCACGGCGGGGCTCCTGGAAAAACGTTAAAAAAAAGTGAGGTTGAACTCTTGAAACGAAGTCAGGTCAGAGCTTGCGTCGTTAGTGGCGGTTCAACGTTGCGGCGGCTATCCTAACCCGTCGCCTCAGGGCGGCCCAACGCGTCCTGAGTTACCACCCCTGGAGAAATGTTTGATGAAGTTGCGTTCTATCGCGGTCGCCGTCGCGGCCCTGGCCCTGACGGGCAATGCCTTCGCCCAGGACACCTCGTCCGAAAAGGGCAAGCTGAGCTATTACTTCGGTTACGACTACGGCAACAATCTGGCTGAGCTCACCTCGCGTGGCGAACAGCTGGACATCAACTCGGTGGTGAAGGGCCTGCAGGATGCCTACGCCAAGAAGCAGCCGGCGATCACCGCCGAGCAGCTGAAGCCGGCCGTCGAAGCCTTCCAGAAGCGTGAGCAGGGTCGTGCGCAGGCCGCCAAGGCCGAGTACGACAAGGCCGCTGCCGAGAACAAGACCAAGAGCACCCAGTTCCTGGCTGCCAACAAGGCCAAGGCCGGCGTGCAGACGCTGCCGAGCGGCGTTCAGTACCGCGTGGTCGAAGCCGGCACCGGCGCCAAGCCGACCCAGGCCAGCACCGTGCAGCTGGAAGTCGCCGGTCCGTACCCGTACGGCACCCGTCCGGCTGAAGCCCGCCCGGCGCAGCAGATCCCGGCGATGAAGGTCAGCGAAGTCGAAATGAAGGCCATGCGCGAAGCGCTGCTGCTGATGCCGGCCGGCTCGAAGTGGGAAGTGACGCTGCCGCCGGAACAGGCCTATGGTGCCGATCCGCGCACGCCGTTCCCGCCGAACGTCGCCGTGCAGTTCGAAATCAAGCTGATCAGCGTCAAGTAAGATCAGGCAGTCACAAAAAACGCGCCGATGGAAACATCGGCGCGTTTTTGTTTGCTATCACCGCGCGCTCCGCGCTCTCGATCCAGCCTGCCAATCGCGCTACTGTTGCACGGTGCAATCACTGGACGATCCCCCGCGTGCCGTACCCACCCCCTGTATCGGTATCTGCGCGCTGGACAGCGCCGATATCTGCGCGGGGTGCCTGCGCACCGTGGATGAAATCACCCGCTGGCGAACGATGAGCCGTCACGAACAGACCCATGTCATGCAGCATACGCTGCCATTGCGCGAGCAGTTGCGGCAGTCGCTGCGCGGTTCGCTGGCCGAGCACGCGCGGCTGATGCGCGCGCTGCATCCGCTGGATGCGCCGCCGACTGGCGAGGGCTGGAACCGCAGCGAGCTGAGTGACCTGCTGCCGCCCGGGCCGCCGGTCGAGGCGGCGGTGTTGGCCGGCATCATTCCGCGCGAGGGCGGTGCCCAGGTGCTGTTGACCCGACGCACCGATACTTTGCGCCATCACGGCGGCCAGGTCGGCTTTCCCGGTGGACGGATGGAGGCGGACGACCGCGACGCCGTGGCCGCGGCGATCCGCGAGAGCGATGAGGAAATCGCGCTCAAGCACGATCAGGTGCACGTGCTCGGTTACCTGGATCCGTTCGTCACCATCACCGGTTACCGGGTGATGCCCGTGGTGGCCGTGATCGATCCGGCATTCGTCGCCGTGCCGCAGCCGGATGAAGTGGCCGAAGTGTTCGAGGTGCCGCTGAGCTATCTGATGGAGCCCGCCAACCTGCACCAGGTGGAGATCGACCATCGCGGCCGCATCCGGCATGTGCTGGAGTACGGCTGGCCGGGCCAACGCATCTGGGGCGCCACCGCCGCCATTCTCTACAACCTGCGTCGCCGCCTGGAGCAGACCGAATGACTTCCACCGCGTTTTCCTGGACCGCCCTGGTCGATGTCGCCGCCCTTGCCGATGCTCTGCAGCAGGGCGGGGCACGCGTGCTCGACGCGCGCGCAACCGCCAGCACCGCCGTGCGCGTGGTCGATGCGCGCTTCTCGCTGGGCGACCCGCAGTCGGGCGCGCAGGCCTATGCCCAGGGGCATCTGCCCGGTGCACTGTACGCCGACCTCAACCGCGACCTGGCCGACATGGGCAAGCACGGCCAGGGACGCCACCCGCTGCCGGACAGCGCGGACTTCGCCGCGCGGCTGGGGCAGTGGGGTATCGCGCCGGAAACCCAGGTGGTGGTCTATGACGCAGGGGATGGCAGCATGGCCGCCGCGCGGCTGTGGTGGCTGCTGCGGCTGATCGGGCACCGTCGGGTCGCCGTGCTCGATGGTGGACTGGCCGCGTGGCAGGCCGCGGGCCTGGCGCTGACCGCCGAGGTGCCGCAGGTGCCGGCGTTGCCGCCCTATCCCGGCCAGTTCGACCGCAGCCAGATCGCCTCGGCTGGCGAAGTGGCCGCACGCCTGAAGCACGCACCGGGCTGGTTGCTGGATGCCCGGGCCGGCGAGCGTTTCCGCGGCGAGGTGGAACCGCTTGACCCCATCGCCGGGCACGTCCCCGGCGCGGTCAACCGCCCGTTCGCGTTGAACGTCCACGACGGACGCCTGCGCCCGGCGGCGGATCTGCAGGCCGCGCTGCGCCCGCTGATCGGCACCCACGATCCGGGCCAGGTGGTGCTGATGTGCGGCTCGGGCGTCACCGCCTGTCATCTGCTGCTGGCGATGGAAGTGGCCGGCCTGCATGGCGCCCGCATCTACGCCGATTCGTGGAGCGGGTGGGTCAGCGATTCCAGCCGCCCGGTCGCCACCGGCCCCTGAAACACCTCCCGGGTCAGGGGCGGTGCGCATCCAACGGTTGCAGCGGCACCGCCGCCAACACGCGCGGCCACGGGAACAGCGGCCCGGGATCGCGCTTGCGCGGCACGCGCCGCTCGGGGTCGTCGCTGGCCACTTCCTCGCGGGTATCCAGCCATTCGTGACCGGCGATGTGCCGCAGCCCGGGCAGCGTGTCGCACAGGTGCTGCAGCAGGTCGATCAGCGCGGCGAGCTGCGCCTCGGTGTACGGCTCGTCCATCGCCTGGTGGCGTGAATCCAGCCAGTGCGGGTAGCGGCCGGTGTTGACCAGCTCGATGCCGACCGAGCGCGGGTTGTAGCCGCTGACATGGTGGGCGATGCGGTCCAACGCCACGTACTGGACGATGCGGCCATCGCGGTCGATGTAGTAGTGCCCGCTGTTGCCGCTGCCGCTGTCGTACAGCACGCGCTCACCGTACTGGCGGGCCATCGCCAGGTCGGGCAGCTCGGTGCAGTGGATGACCACCAGATCGATGTCGGCCGGCGCGCGCGCGCCCAGCCGTGCCACGTAGGGCAGGGGCTGAAGGTCGATCGGGGGCGGTGCGCGGCCGGGCATGGCGCGATGCTAGCATTCCGTCATGAACGCTCATATCCACTCCCACAGGACGCGTGCATGAGCCGCGGCCACTGCATCCTTTCCCACGGGTTCGAAAGCGGCCCGGACGCCACCAAGGTGACCGCGCTGGCCGAGGTCGCCCAGCGGCTCGGCTGGACGCACGAACGCCCCGACTACACCGATCTGGACGCGATGCGCGCGGTAAGCAGCGTCGGCGACGTCCGCGCCCGCCTGCAGCGCCTGACCGGCCTGGCCACGGCGGCTGCCGCACGTGGCCCGGTGGTGCTGGCCGGTTCCAGCCTGGGCGCCTACATCTCGGCCATTGCCTCGCTGCAGGTGCCCACCCGTGGTCTGTTCCTGATGGTGCCGCCGACCACGATGGGACCGATGCCGGCGCTGGATGCCGCCCCGGTGCCGACCAGCGTGGTGCACGCCTGGCACGATGAACTGATTCCGCCGGCACAGGTCATCGCCTGGGCGCAGGCCCGTTCGGCGCGCCTGCTGCTGGTGGACGACGGGCACCGGCTGAACAATCACGTCGAGGCCTCGGCCCGGGCGTTCGAGGACCTGCTGCAGTCGCTGGGGTGAGGGGGGAGCCGGCCAGCGCCCGGCACTGCCGTACAATGGCCGTCCCGGCGTCGCGCCGGGTCGCTTGCCGTGCCCGGTGGGCACCTCCTTTCCGCTGACCTGCGATACCGATTCCGTGAAATTCTTTGTTTCCTGCGCCAAGGGCCTGGAGTACCTGCTCGCCGACGAACTGCTGGCGCTCGGCCTGGACAAGGCCACCGCCACCATCGCCGGCGTCAACGCCGAAGGCGAGCTGCCGCAGGCACTGAAGGTGGTGCTGTGGTCGCGCCTGGCCAGCCGCGTGCTGTGGCCGCTGACCGAATTCGACTGCCCGGACGAAGGCTCGCTGTACCAAGGCGTGTCGGCGATGGCGTGGGACCAGCACATCAGCCCGGAGCTGACCCTGTCGGTGGACGCGCACGTGTCCGGGACCGAGATCACCCATGCGCGCTTCGCCGCGCAGCGGGTCAAGGACGGCGTGGTCGACAGCCTGCGCGCCAAGGGCCTGGAACGGCCGTCGGTGAACACCGAGTTCCCCGATGTGCGCATCAACCTGTCGCTGCGCAAGGGCCGGGCAAGCATCTCCATCGACCTCGGTGGTGGCCCGATGCACCGCCGTGGCTGGCGCATGGCGCAGAACGAAGCGCCGCTGAAGGAAAACCTGGCCGCGGCCGTGCTGATGCGCGCCAACTGGCCCAAGATCCACGCCGAAGGCGGTGGCCTGCTCGACCCGATGTGCGGCAGCGGCACGCTGCTGATCGAAGGCGCGCTGATGGCCGCCGACGTCGCGCCGGGCCTGCAGCGCCACGGCAGCATTCCGCCCAGCCGTTGGCTGGGTTTCGACCGCGACGCCTGGAACACGATGATGGCCGAGGCGCGCGCTCGAGAGACGGCCGGGCGTGCCGCGCTCAAGCAGGTGATCCACGGCAGCGACATCGATCCGCATGCGATCCGTGCCGCCCGGGAAAATGCCGAGACCGCCGGCGTGGCCGAGGCGATCTGGTTCGGCGTGCGCGATGTGGCCGACATGCAGGTGCCGCCGCAGGAAACCGGCTGCGTGGTGTGCAACCCGCCGTATGACGAACGGCTGGCCGCCGATGCGGTGCTGTATCGCCGACTTGGCGATGCGCTCAAGCGTGCGGTGCCGCAGTGGCGGGCCAGCCTGCTGTGTGGCAGTGCCGACCTGGCGTTCGCCACCGGCCTGCGCGCCAACAAGAAGTACCAGCTGTTCAACGGGGCGATCGAATGCGCGCTGATCGTCTGCGATCCGATCGCGGTGCCGCAGCGCGACAACGCCGGCCAGCCGCGTGAGCTGAGCGAAGGCGCGCAGATGGTGGCCAACCGCCTGCGCAAGAACATCAGGAAGTTCAAGAACTGGCGCGCCCGCGAGGCAATCACCTGCTACCGCGTGTACGACGCGGACCTGCCCGAGTACGCGGCCGCGATTGACGTCTACGAAGAAGACGCCGGCGCGCGCCGCACGTTCCTGCACGTGCAGGAGTACGCGGCACCGGCGACGATTCCCGATGTCGATGTGCGCCGCCGCCGCAACGAGCTGCTGTCGGCCGCGCGCGAGGTGTTCCAGGTGCCGGCCGAGCAGGTCGCGCTGAAGTCGCGCGAGCGCGGCAAGGGCGGCAGCAAATACGGCCGCTTCGAACAGCGCGGTGAGTTCGTGCTGGTCCGCGAGAATGACGCACTGCTGCGGGTGAATCTGTTCGACTACCTCGATACCGGCCTGTTCCTGGATCACCGCCCGCTGCGCTGGCACATGGCCCGGGAAGCGGTCGGCAAGCGCTTCCTCAACCTGTTCTGCTACACCGGCGTGGCCAGCGTGCAGGCGGCGGTCGCGGGAGCGGCGTCGACCACCAGCGTGGACCTGTCCGGCACCTACCTGCAATGGTGTGCCGACAACCTGGCGCTGAACGGCAAGGGCGGCAGTCAGCATCAGCTGATCCAGGCCGATGCGCTGGCCTGGCTGGAAGCCGAACGGCACCGCTTCGACGTGATCTTCTGCGATCCGCCGACCTTCTCCAACTCGGCCCGCGCCGAGGACTTCGACGTCCAGCGCGAGCACGTGCGCCTGCTGCGGGCGGCCGTGGCGCGGTTGAGCCCGGAAGGCGTGCTGTACTTCTCCAACAACTTCCGCCGCTTCAAGCTGGACGAAGAAGCGATCAAGGAATTTGCCGAGTGCACGGAAATCTCCGCCGAGACCATCGGCGATGATTTCGAGCGCAATCCGCGCATCCACCGCGCCTGGGAACTGCGCCGCTACGGCGCGTGACGGCAAGGGGCTGACATGGACGACAGCCAGCTTCTCGCCGACGGACTGCTGCTACGTCCGTTCGAGGATGGCGATGCCGCCGCGTTCGCCGCGGCGGTGCGGGAATCGGCCGAAGGCATGCGGCGCTGGATGCCGTGGTGCTCCACCGATTACGGCGCCGAGCAGGCACTGCAGTGGTTCCAGGCCTGCCGCGACGGCCGCGCAGCGGCCACCGCCTATGAATATGGCGCGTTCGACCCGGATACCGGCGCGTTTGTCGGCGGCGCCGGGCTCAACGCCATCCGGCACGATCACCGCTTCTGCAATCTGGGGTACTGGGTGCGGCAGTCTCGCCAGGGCCAGGGCATCGCCACGCGCGTCGTGCACGCGCTGGCGACCCACGCGTTCGCGCACATGGGCATGCAGCGGGTGGAGATTGTCGTGGCGGTGGGCAACCTGGCCAGCGAGCGGGTGGCGGTGAAGTCCGGGGCGCTGCGCGAGAGCGTGGCGCGCAACCGGCTGGTCATCGATGGACAGTCTGCACCGGCCCACGTGTTCTCGCTGGTGCCCTGACCTGTGGTGGCGGCACCGGATTCCGGCCGCGCGCCGTGCGCGTCACACCATCAGACGGCGGCCTTGCGCCTACGCCAAGGGCCAATGACCGCGCTCATACCCGCCGATTGCGGCCTGCCAGTACGGCGGGAGCCCGAGGTGGTCTTCGAGCCGCCACTGGCGACAGGGGCAGCGCTGCATCGCGCCGGTCTGCACGTCAGCGCGCGAACAGCGTCACCGCCAGCCCGAGCGCCGGCAACGCCCACGCCAGCGGCGCGATCCAGCGGGGGCGGAAGGGGTACAGCCCGAACGCGATCAGAATGCCGCTGATCGTCAGCGCCCCGAGCCACAGCACCGGGCCGGCGGCCCAGCCGTGGTCCACCACACACAGGCCGAACGACAGCGCCAGCAACGCCCAACCCAGCCAGCGCCATGCGCGCCTGCGGGTCGGCGTAGCGGCGGCCTTGCCGTGCAGGTCCGCCTGGTGCCTGTCCATCGCCAGCGACAGGGCAGTGAACGCCGAGAAGCTCACGGTGATCGCCAACAGCATCATGCGCCCACCTCCGCGCCGGCATGCTGCTGCGCCTTTGCCGCCGCCTGCCGCTTCTTTCCGGCCGCGCTCAGCGCCGGCTGCCAGCGCTGCATGCGCAGGCCGCAGTAGGCGAGCATCGCGCCGAAGGCGAGCATGGTGAGGTCGAACCCGGCCAGCACCCAGTCGCCGCTGCGCAGGGTCACGCCCAGGTGCGCGTGGGTGGTCAGCGCGTTCACCACCGGGATCAGCGCGAACAACGCCGCGCCCAGGTACAGCTGCCAGGCCCACATCATCCGCTTGGGCCAGATGAACGCGGCCAGCAGCGCCGCGCCCCACGCGTAGAAGAACACGTCGGCTTCGGCCGTCGACCGTTCGGCCATCTGCAGCGGCAGCAGCCGGTTGCCCCAGAAGTACGCCGCGAAAGCGATCGGCAGGCCGGCCACCGCGCCGATGTTGAGCGCATCCACCAGGCGCAGACCAAAGCCGATCTTTCCCGACTTGGCATGCTTGGGCCGTTCCTTGACCGCCCACAGCACCACGCCGCTGGCGACCATCAGGCAGCCAACCAGCCCGGACAGGAAGAACAGGGCGCGCAGGCCCCAGTCGGCAAAACGCGCCAGGTGCAGGCCGTACATCACGCCACGGGTCTGGGTGGCGCCACCGGCGGCCGGACTGGCCTCGAGCAGCGCACCGGTCACCGCGTTGTAGCGCAGCGACGGCGTATCCACCGAAAGGCGCTTGCCGTCGCGCTGCTGGATGTCGATCACCGCGTTGGCCGCGCCCGGGTGGTACAGGGTGAAGCCGCCCACGTCGGCGCCCTTCCATTCGGCGCGCGCGCTGTCCAGCAGCTGCTGTATCGGCAGTGCCACAGCACGTCCCTCGGACGGCGTATCAATGTCGGCCAGGCGCGCGAACGCCTCGCTGAAGAACGCGTCCTCATCCTTGGGGTAGGCCACGCTCACGCCCCACGGCAGGTACATGAACATCAGTGTCACGATGCCCGTGTAGGTGATCATCGCGTGGTAGGGCAGGGCCATCACCGCGCTGACGTTGTGGAAGTCCAGCCACGAACGCAGGCCCTTGTCCTTCCGGAACGTAAAGAAGTCCTTGAAGATCTTCTTGTGGGTGATCACCCCGGTGATGATCGCCACCAGCATGAACATCGCGCAGAAGCCCACGAGGTAGCGCGCCCACAGCACCGGGATGTAGTGCAGGTCAAAGTGCAGGCGGTAGAAAAAGTCGCCCCCGCGGGTCTCGCGCGCGGCCACTTCCTGACCACTGTTGGGGTCCACCGTGGCGTCGCCGAAACGCCCGCCGCCGCGGCGGCGGCGCTTCTCGCCCTCGGCCGGCGGCTTGACCATCGATTCGGGATTGCGCCAGAACATCCGCATCGCGGGGTTGCGCGGGTCGGGCAGGCTCACGTTCCAGCTTTCGGCCTGGGGCGCCTTGTGCTGCAGGAAGATGATCGCGCGCTCGGCCGCCACATCGGCGTCGACCGTGCTGCGCGGCAGCTCCGGGCGCATCCAGCGGCTGATTTCCTCGCGGTAGTAGCTGGCCGTGCCGGCCATGAAGATCAGCAGCAGCAGCCACCCGACCAGCAGGCCGGTCCAGGTGTGCAGCCACGCCATTGATTGGCGGAATCCGTTCTTCATGCGCCCGCCCTCATCACAGCGGTGCCCAGCCAGAACAGTGCGGTGGGCATCAGGATGCCGACCCAGGCGCGCAGTGCGGTGCGCGTGGCGAATGCCCACAGGGCGGCACACGCGCACAGCGCGATGGCGACCAGCATGCCGGTCAGTACCGCCTGGCCGCGGGCGATCGGCAGCGCGACGGCGAAGAACATGGCGCAGGTCGCTGCCAGCGCATAACCCCCCAGGATCGCGGCCATCGAGCGCGACAGCACGCCCAGCCAGGGGCGGGCGAACACGGCGGTGAAACGGGTATGCCAGCTGGCGTTGGGCGTGCTGTTCACGGAAACCTGCAATAGCGAGTCGAACAACGGGCATCACCAGCCGCAGCCGGTGACAGGTAAAGGTGGCCGTCCGTGGCCGGGGCGGCGCCGTGCCGGCGCGTGGCCGGCAGGTCCGCATCCAATGCCGCGGTGGCAGCATCCAGCGCAGGGTCGGCCGCACACTGCGCGGTTCCGCCCACCCGGCAATGCGATGGCGCAGGCACGCCTGCCTCCGCCCGTCTGCCCGCTGCCGGTCACGGGGACACTGCCGTTGGCGGCACACCCGGGGACGGACGCGGATGGCGTGGGGCAGTACACGGGGCGAAGCGAGCCGGTGCACATCGCGCGGCACTGGCCGGGTGGGGCTGGGCATACAACCAATGCTTGAATGATAGTCATTATCATTACGTTCGACAAGCGTCATCAGTCCGTTCGATGGTGACGCTGCGATACTGTGGTGATGGACGCTTGCGAATGGCTTGACCGTGCCGACGTGCCGGACCCGAACGGGCGTACGCCCGACGACCTTGCCGCCGATGACCGGTGGTGGCAGCGGGTACAGGCGCTGTACGACCTGGACGATGCGGTGGTGATGCTCGACAACGGCTACTGGGGCGCGATGGCGCGGCCGGTGCTGCAGGCCTGCCAGGACTGGACGGCGCGGGTGAATGCAGGCAACGCCTGGTTCGGTCGGCGGGCATTTCCGCCGCTGCTGGAGCAGGCACGCGCGCAGGTGGCGGGGATGCTCGGCGTGGACCCCGACGAAATCGCGATCACGCGCGGTGCGACCGAGGCCATGCAGGTGCTGATCGCCGGGTACCGCCGGCTCTCGCCGGGCGACACGGTGATGCATGCCGACATCGACTACGACAGCATGATCACCGCCATGCAGTGGCTGGGCGAACGACGCGGGGTGCGCAGCGTAGCAATTGCCATGCCGGAGCCGTTCACCCACGCGGCGGTGCTGGAGACCTATCGCCAGGCGCTGGCGGCGCACCCGCGCACGCGGCTGCTGCTGTTGACCCACGTCAACCACCGCAACGGCATGCTGCTGCCCGTGGCGGATATCGCCGCGCTTGCCCGTGCCGCCGGGGTGGAGGTGGTGCTGGATGCGGCGCACGGCATCGGCCAGGTCGATACCGTGCTCCCGGCGCTGGGCGTGGCGTTTGCCGGCATCAATCTGCACAAGTGGATCGGCGCGCCGGTCGGGTTGGGCGCGTTGTACATCCGGCGCGACCGTATCGCCGATGTGGCCCCCTACCTGGGCGAGCATGACGACGGCCGTATCGATGCGCGGGTCCACACCGGCACGCTCAACTTCGCCGCGTGCCTGGCCCTGCCCACGGCGCTGGCCCTGCACGCGCGGATCGGCGTGGCCAACAAGCGGGCGCGGCTGCTGCGGCTGCGCAATCAGTGGCTGGAGGCGCTGCACGGGGACGACCGCATCGAACGGCTGGCCTCGCCGGACCCGCGTCTGTCCAGCGCGATCGCCGCATTCCGCCTGCGCGGTCAGACCACGATGGCGGCCAACACCGCTACCGCCGAACGCATGCTGCGCGGGCATGGTGTGTTCGTGGTGCCGCGCGACGGCCTGGCATCGGGCGCCTGTCTGCGCGTGACGCCCGGGATATTCACCCCGCCGGCGCAGATCGAGACGCTGGTGGCGGCGATACGTGCGGTGGCTGGCTGAGGCGGGTCAGCGCGCGGCGCAGGCCTGGCGTACCGCGTCGTTGACGCGCTGCGGAGCCTTCTGCCCGCTGAGGGTTTCGGCCAGATCGCGGCGGAAGCGCAGTTCCTCGCATTTCTCCGGATCGGCGGCCCCATCGATCACCGTGCCGCGGATCGGCGCAGCCGTGCGCCCGGCGTCGGCCTGCATGCGTTGGCGTGCCTCGTACAGTTCGCGCTGCGCGCGGCTGCGCTCTTCCCAGCTGAGCTTGGGGTCCTTGATGATCGGCCGCGTCACGCCGGTGTCCTGGTCGGCCGGGCAGGGCACCGACTGGTAGATGGTCTGTCCGTTGGCCGCGCATTTGTAGATGCGCCCGGCCTCGGCGTTGCCCGCCAGCGCGCACAGCGCCAGCAGCACGATGGTGTTGCGCATGGATCCCCCCAGGCAGGCCACTCCGGCCCCGAATGCGCCGCAGAATACGTGAGCTGCGGCACAAAAACACCCGGTCAAAGCGTCAAGTACGCCGTTCTCTACCAGTGCAGCCAGACGGTCAGGGCGTGCAGGAGCAGGCCGATCAGCCCGCCAACCAACGTACCGTTGAAGCGGATGAACTGCAGGTCGCGGCCGACGCTCAGTTCCAGCTGTTCCACCAGGTGGCGTTCGTCCCAGCCTTTGACGGTCTGCGCGATGTGCTGGGTGACGCCCTCGCGCAGGCGGCTGGTGAGACGTTCGGCGCCGTCCATCAGGTGCTGGTTGAGCGCCTCGCGCAGGGCCGGATCGTCCTGCAGCGATTGTCCGACCGCGGCCAGGCTGCGGCGCAGGTGGCCGGCCAGCGCCGAGTCCTCGCTGGCCAGGTCCTCGCGCAGGCTGGCATGGATGCGCGCCCACAGGCCCTGCACATAGTCCTGTACGGCAGGGTGGTCGATCATCTGCTGCTTGAGGTCCTCGACCCGGGCCGCCAGCGCCGGATCGCTGCGCAGGCGCTGGATGTACTGGCCCAGCCACATTTCGTAATCGCGCCGCAGCGGATGCTCCGGCTGTGCCAGGATCTGCTGCAGTTCGGCCAGCACCGCATGCGCGAGCCGTTCGGCCAGGCTGTCGCCGATTTCATCGATGGGTTTGACCCAGTTGACCGTGCTGGCCAGCTTGGGCCACTCGCGCTGGATGTAGCGCACGATCAGCGCCGACGCGCGCTGCTTGACCGCTTCGTTGCCCAGCCAGTCGCCGACCCGGGTCAGGCCCTCGTCCAGCACCCGCTGGTGCCGGTTGTCGGCGGTCAGCAGGCCCAGCAGCTCGCCGGCCGTGGCAGCCGCGTTCCATTGCCGCAACTGCTGGATCACGAAGGCCTGGATGCTGCGCCGGACCGCCGCCTCGTCAAGGAAATCCAGCGCCTGCAGCGCCCAGCCGCGCGCCATGTCGGCCAGCATCCGCGCCCGCGCGGGCTCGGCCAGCCAACTGCCCAGCCGGCTGGCCGGGTCGAACACCTGCAGCCGCGCCAGCAGCGCCTGGGGTTCCAGGAACTGGTCGCGCACGAATACCGCCAGGCTGTCGGCGATACGGTCTTTGCTGTGCGGAATGATGGCCGTATGCGGGATCGGCAGGCCCAGCGGGCGGCGGAACAGGGCCACCACCGCAAACCAGTCCGCCAGCGCACCCACGGCGGCGGCTTCGCAGAACGCGCCAACCCACGCCCAGACGCCTCGCTCGCCCATCCAGTGGCTGAGCACGAAGCCGGCCAGCATGGCCAGCAGCATCGCCAGCGCGATCAGTTTGAGGCGACGCAACTGGCGTCGGCGTGGGTCGGGGGTCGAAAGGGGCGTCATCCCGGCAGTCTACCCAACGGCAGGGCGTTCCCTGCCGAAACGCCGGGCGTGCGGACCAATCAACCGCACCCGCCCGGGGACCGCACTCCACCGCGATGCCGGCCGTTGGCCGGCAACGCGATGAACCTCAGGCCTCGGCCAGCTGCCGGCGCAACGCCGCCAACTGCTGGCGCAGGGTGTCATTTTCCAGCGTCAGCGCGATCACCCGCTGGCGCAGCTCGGCCGGGCCTTCGCCCAAGGCGGTGAGCGCATCGGCGATTTCGGCGGCGCGGCTCGGGTCGACCTCGGCGTCCTCGTCCGCACTGTGCAGCACCTCCTGCGCTGGCTTGCGCGGCTTGCGCTTGGCGTCGCGCACGCGCTTGGCGGCCTGCTTCAGCTCATCCTTGCCCGCCGCAGCCGCCGCGCGCTGCTCGTCTTCAGGCAGCGCCGTCACCGCGGCGGCGGCGCTGATCGAGATCACGCCGGTCTTCACCGCTTCCACCAGTTCCGGCGCGGCCTGCTTGTGGATGCGCTCGATCATCGTGACCTGGCTGTTGCTCAGGCGCGCTTCGCGGGCCATCTCGGCCCGGCTCACCTTCGGTGCCGGCGCCCACGGCGGGCTGTCGGCATCGTCGGCAGCCGCGTCGGCGGTGGCCGTGCCATCGCTTTCCTTCTGCAGCTGCGCCTGTTCCAGGCGATGGCGCTCGGCCAGGATGTCGCGTTTGCGCAGGGCCAGCACGCCGCGCTGGAAATCCGAGACGCTGCGGCGGCCCAGGTGCTGCTCGATCATCCACAGGTGCACATCGTCCATCGACTGGAAGCGCGTGTTCTGCACGGTCTGGAACGGGAGGTTGTGCTTGCGGCAGATGCCGTAGCGGTTGTGGCCGTCCACCAGCACATCGCCCCACAGCACCAGCGCATCGCGGCAGCCCTCGGCCAGGATGCTGCGCTCCAGCGCGTCGTGCTCGTCCGCGGTCAGTGGGTCGATGTAGGCCTTGAGTTCTTCTTTGACGACAATGTCCATGCAATCCGATACGCGAGCCAAACGTGACCGACCATTGTAGTGCCGGTCGCCCGCCGGCACCCTGATCGACATGAACCGCGTCGGGCTTGACATCACCGGGTGGCGCGGATCACCTCTCCCAGGATGTCCACGATCCGGTCGATCTGCGCCTTGTCGATGATCAGGGGGGGCGACAGGGCGATCACATCGCCGGTGCAGCGCACCAGCAGCTGCCCGTCGCGGAAGCAGCGCTCGAATACGTCATAGCCGCGGCTGCCCGGCGCGTCCTTGCGCGGCGCCAGTTCGACGGCGCCGATCAGACCGAACGTGCGGATGTCGATCACGTGGGGCAGGCCGCGCAATCCGTGCAGGCGGGTCTGCCAGTACTCGCCCAGTTCGATGGCACGCTGGAACAGGTGTTCCTCCGCATACGTGTCCAGCGCCGCCAGTGCGGCGGCGCAGGCCAGGGGGTGACCGGAATAGGTGTAGCCGTGGAAGAACTCGATCGCTCCCGGCGGACCCTGCATGAAGGCCGCATGGATCGCGTCGCTGGCCAGCACCGCGCCCATCGGCACGCTGCCGTTGGTCAGGCCCTTGGCCATCGTCAGCAGGTCCGGGGTGACCCCGAACCGCTGCGCGGCGAAGGCGTTGCCGACCCGGCCGAAACCGGTGATGACCTCATCGAACACCAGCAGGATGCCGTGCTGGTCACAGAGTTCGCGCAGTCGCTGCAGATAGCCCGGGGCTGGCAGGATCACGCCGGCCGAGCCGGCAATCGGCTCGACAAAGACCGCCGCGATGGTGGACGCGTCGTGCAGGGCGATCAGCCGCTCCAGGTCCTCGGCCAGCTCGGCGCCATACCGGGGCAGGCCGGGACTGAACGCATTGCGCTCCAGGTCCAGGGTATGGCGCAGGAAATCGCTGCCGGCCAGCAGCGGGCCGAAGGTCTTGCGGTTGTTGGGCAGGCCGCCGATCGACAGACCGCCAAAGCCGACGCCGTGGTAGGCCTTCTCACGGCCGATGAAGCGGGTGCGCTGCCCGTCGCCCCGCAGGCGATGGTAGGCCAGCGCGATCTTCATCGCGGTGTCGACCGCTTCGGAGCCGGAGTTGGTGAAAAACGCATGATTCAACGTCGCCGGCGCCAGCGCGGCCAGGCGCTGGGCCAGCACGAACGGCAGGGGCGAGCCCATCTGGAAGGGCGGCGCGAAGTCCAGCGTCGCCGCCTGCTGCTGGATCGCCTGCACGATGCGTGGCCGCGCGTGGCCGGCGTTGCAGCACCACAGTCCGGCGGCGCCATCCAGGATCGGGCGGTCGTCGACATCGTGGTAGTACATGCCCTCGGCCCGCACCAGCAGGCGGGGGGCCGCCTTGAACTGGCGGTTGGCGGTGAACGGCATCCAGTACGCGTCGAGATCGGCCGGCATCTGCCGGGACAGCGCGCTCAGTGACGATTCGGAACGAGGCATGGCGGCTCCGCAGGGTCTGGATGGTCACGACTCTATCGCAGACGCGTCACGGCGTGCCGTGAGGGCGGCAGGTATAACCGCGATAGCCCATCCGATCAAACGAGGAGCGTCCATGACCGCCGCACGCACCCGCGCCGACTGGCAGCGCCAGGCCGAGGGCCTGCACATCCCCGACCAGGCCTTCATCGACGGGCGCTACGTCGACGCCGCCAGCGGTGCACGCTACGCCTGCATCAGCCCGATCGATGGACGCGTGCTGGCACAGGTGGTCGATGCCGACCACCTCGACGTCGACCGTGCGGTCGCCGCCGCCCGTCGCAGCTTCGAAGCGGGCCATTGGTCGCGGGCCGCCCCGGCGCAGCGCAAGCAGGTGCTGCTGAGGCTGGCCGAGCTGGTCGAACGCGATGCGGACGAACTGGCGCTGCTGGAGACCCTGGACATGGGCAAGCCGGTGCGCGACGCGCGGCAGGGCGACCTGGCGGGGGTCCTGCGCTGCCTGCGCTGGACCGCCGAGGCGGTCGACAAGGTCTACGGCGAGGTAGCGCCCACGCCGCTGGATACGCTGGGGCTGATCACCCGTGAGCCGATCGGCGTGGTGGCGGCCATCGTGCCCTGGAACTTTCCGCTGCTGATGGCCTGCTGGAAGATCGCCCCGGCCCTGGCCGCCGGCAATTCGGTGGTGCTCAAGCCGTCCGAGCGCTCGCCACTGAGCGCGCTGCGGCTGGCGGCGCTGGCGGCCGAAGCGGGCGTGCCTGACGGTGTGTTCAACGTGCTGCCCGGCCACGGCCAGCGCACCGGTGAACCCCTGGCGCTGCACATGGACGTGGATGCGCTTGCGTTTACCGGCTCTACGGCAGTCGGCCGGCGGCTGCTGCAGTGCGCCGGCCAGTCCAACCTCAAGCGGACATGGCTGGAATGTGGCGGCAAGAGCCCGAATCTGGTGTTCGCCGACGCACCGGACCTGGACACAGCGGCGCAGGCCGCGGCCACCGCGATCTTCTACAACCAGGGCGAAGTGTGCACGGCAGGCTCGCGCCTGCTGGTCCAGCGCTCGATCAAGGATGCGTTCGTGGCGCGCGTGCTCGCCTACGGGCGGCACATGCAGCCGCAGCATCCGTTCGAGCCGGACGCCGCGATGGGCGCGCTGGTCGATGATGCCCACGCCGACCGCGTGCTCGACCACGTGGCGCGGGGGGAGGCCGAGGGCGCCCGCCTGCTGCTTGGCGGTCGGCGGGTGGAGGTGGTGGCAGGCGGCAGCTATGTGGAGCCCACCGTGTTCGATGAGGTCGACCCGCAGCACGCCATCGCCCGCGAGGAGATCTTCGGTCCCGTGCTCGCGGTGATTCCCTTCGATCATGAGGAGGATGCGCTGCGCCTGGCCAACGATTCGGTGTATGGCCTGGCCGCAGGTGTCTGGACGCGCGACCTCGGCCGCGCGCATCGCGTGGCGCGCGGCCTGCGTGCCGGCAGCGTCTGGGTCAACCAATGGGACGGTGGCGACATGACCGCGCCGTTCGGTGGCTACAAACAGTCCGGCATCGGCCGCGACAAATCCCTGCATGCCTTCGACAAGTACACCGAGCTGAAGGCCACCTGGATCCATCTGGGCGCGTAAACCGCCGCGGCGGGCGTCGGCGGCGGACAGTCACGTCTGCAACCATCGTCCCGCCGCAGGCAACGGGCGTGGCAGAATCCGGCAGCTGCCCCTTTTCGTGTGTCCGATGTCGACTCCTGCCGCGCCTGCCGTCAATTCGCCCCGCCGTGTGCTGCTGGCCAGCCTGATCGGCACCACCATCGAGTTCTTCGATTTCTACATCTACGCCACGGCGGCGGTGCTGGTGTTTCCGCACCTGTTCTTCCCCGACAGCAGCGATGGTGCGGCCCTGCTGCAGTCGCTGGCGACCTTCGCGGTGGCGTTCATCGCGCGGCCGGTCGGCTCGGCGGTGTTCGGCCACTACGGCGACCGCATCGGGCGCAAGGCCACGCTGGTGGCCGCGCTGCTCACGATGGGCGTATCCACGGTACTGATCGGTGTGCTGCCCACGCATGCCAGCATCGGCCTGTGGGCGCCCGCGCTGCTGGCACTGTGCCGGTTCGGCCAGGGCCTCGGGCTGGGCGGAGAGTGGGGCGGGGCAGTACTGCTGGCGACCGAGAACGCGCCGCCTGGCAAGCGCGCCTGGTACGGCATGTTTCCGCAGCTGGGCGCGCCGCTGGGCTTCCTGCTGTCGGCCGGCGTATTCCTGCTGCTCGGACGCGCGATGAGCGATGCCGACTTCCTGCAGTGGGGCTGGCGCGTGCCATTCCTGGCCAGTTCGCTGCTGGTCGCGGTCGGGCTGTGGGTGCGCCTGAACATCCACGAGACGCCGCAGTTCCAGGCCGCACTGGACCGCAACGAACGGGTGCGCCTGCCGATGTGGACGGTCATCTCCGCGCATCCGATGACCCTGCTGCTGGGCACGCTGGGCGCGTTCGCCACCTTCGTGCTGTTCTACCTGATGACCGTGTTCACCCTCGGCTACGGCACGACCGTGCTGCACTATGCGCGCGAGGATTTCCTGCTGCTGCAGATGGCCGGCATCCTGTTCTTCGCCGCCGGCATCCCGTTGTCCGCGCGCTACGGCGACCGCTGGGGCACGCGCCGGACGATGATCGTTGCCAGCGGCCTGATTCTGGCGTTCGGCGTGCTGTTCGCGCCGCTGTTCCAGGCCGGCAGCCCGTGGATGGTGCTCGTCTTCCTGTCGCTGGGGCTGTTCCTGATGGGGCTGACCTACGGCCCCTGCGGCACCTTCCTGGCTGAAATCTACCCGGTGCAGGTGCGCTACACCGGCGCGTCGTTGTCGTTCAACCTGGCCGGCATTCTGGGCGCTGCACCCGCGCCGTACGTGGCCACCTGGCTGGCCGAACGCTTCGGCCTGGTCGCGGTGGGCTACTACCTCTGCCTCACCGCGCTGGTCACCATCGTCGCGCTGCTGGCGATGGGCCGGCGGGCGCGCTGATCAGCCGAAGAAGCGCTTGAGCGTGCGGCCCAGCCAGCTGCCCTGCTGGTGCTCGCGGGCGAACTGGTTGAGGTGCTGCTTGACCTGCGGCGCATAGGCCTTGTCGTCGCCACGGATGTGGTTGAACAGCCAGCGCGACAGCATTGTGCGCAGTTCATCGGTGATGTCCTCGCCGGCCTGGAAACGCAGCCGGTACTCGGCCACGCGCTTGCCGAAGATCTCGTGCACGCGCTTGTGCGCGGCGCAGAACGGATAGCCGGCTTCCTCCATCAGCTCTTCCTCGAAAGCGAAGTGCGACATGGTGTAGTCCACCAGCTCGTCGATCACCTCGGCGACGGCCAGTCGCTCCAGGCTCTTCTGCGCGACATGCAGGTGGTTGAGCATCTCCACGATGCGCATGTGCTGGTGGTCGATGACCTCGATCCCGATGTTGAGATCGTCCTGCCAGACCAGAAGTGCCATGATGCGTTCCCTGTGCTTTTCAACTGGGCACGACTCTAGGCACGACGCGGCCAGGCCGCGTTGATCTCGATCAAGGCGCCAGCGCGGGTTCGCACGCGCGGGCGCCGGCACTGGTCGCGACCGTGGTGCAGTTGACCCGGTTGCGGCCGCCGGCCTTGGCCAGGTAGAGCTGGCGATCGGCTTCGGAGATCAGCCGGTGCAGCGAATCGTGCTGCGGGCGCAGGCAGCACAGCCCGATGCTGACGGTCATGCGCAGGGTCGTCTCGCCCAGGTTCACTTCCAGCGCGGCGATCGCCTGGCGCAGGCGCTCGAAGTAGGTCAAAGCCGCCTCCTGGTCCAGCCCCGGCACGAGCAGGCAGAACTCCTCCCCGCCGAACCGCGCGATCAGGTCCTGGTCGCGCGCGTGGGCGGCGACCGCAGCGGCCACCGCACGCAGCGCATCGTCGCCGGCCTCGTGGCCGTGGGTGTCGTTGATGTGCTTGAAATGGTCGATGTCGATCATCGCCACCGCCACCTGTTCGCCGTCCAGGTGCAGTTGCGGCAGCTGGCGCTGGCTCTGTTCCAGGAAGCAGCGGCGGTTGGGCAGCCCGGTGAGGAAATCGCGCGTGGCCAGGTCCTGCAGGGTGCCGATCAGCTCCAGCTGGTCCACGTTCTGCGAGACGCGGCAGAAGAACTCCTCGCGCGAAAATGGCTTGCGCAGGAAGTCATTGGCGCCGTTCTTGAGGAAGCGTGGAATCAGCGACGGATCGGTGTTGCCGGAAATGCCGATCACCGCGACCTTGTCGCGCGAGCGCAGCGTGCGCAGGCGGCGGGTGAACTCCACGCCTTCCATGCCAGGCATTTCCTGGTCCACCACCGCCAGGCGGATCGCCGGATGCGCCTCGATCGCCTTCAGTCCCTCGGCACCGTCGGCGGCCTCGTATACGTCGTGGCCGTACATGCGCAGCAGGGAGGCGGCGTACATCCGCGCCGACAGCGAGTCGTCCACCACCAGCGCGGCGATGCGCCGGTTGCGCTCCAGCCGCTGCACCAGCCACACGAGATAGTCGATGCTGCCGGGCGTGTTCTTCAACACGTAGTCGATGATCTGCTGCTGCAGCACACGCTTGCGCAGGTCTTCGTCGTAGACGCCGCTGACCACCACCGTGGGCAGCCCGCGCGACAGGAAGAACTCCACCACTCCATCGCGGTCGCCATCGGCGAGCACCAGCCCGGTCAGGACCAGGAACCAGCCCCGTTCCTCGTCCAGCAGCCGGCCCGCCTCGGCCAGGCTGGTGGCCACCGACACCGGTAGCTCCAGGCGCTGCTCGATCGCTTCGCGCAGCATGCTGGTGAACGTTCGCGAGTTCTCCACCAGCAGGATCCGCTGGGGCAAAGCATCACCGGGGTCGCTGTCGAAAGCGCCCTGCAACAGTGCCGGCATGAGGCGTACGCTCGGAGTCGAGTGGGTCGGCAGGGATAGCGGCCATTTCATATGAAACTTTAGGCGCGACGCAAGGCGGGACCAGGAGCATGATGGCCATCGGTCCGCCGGCAGGCAGGGCCAGCAGGACAATTGCGCCATTCCGGTTCGATATCGGGACGATGCGCAGGTAATATGCCAAGCGATGTTTTCATTGGCCCCAATCAGGAGGTGGACGTGCCTTTTCTACGTATAGGTAGTGCCGTGGCCAGCGTGATTCTGGCGGTGGTTCCGGCGTTGGCGTTGGCTCAGTCTGATGGTCACGGGGCTCCCCTGGCAAGAAGTGGGCTGGGCCAGACGCATCCAGTTGCCGTCAACCTGAGTCTCGACCCGGAGTGGCGGGTGTACGGGTTCCAGCGTGATGGCATCTCGTACTTCCAGGTCAACGATCTCGTTGGACGGGTGCAGTTGATCATTGGACGTGCGGATGACGCGTTCTGGACGCTGCCCGCTGGCGAAAGCCCGGCCCGTGTGTCGTTGCCACTGCAACGGGTCCAGACTCCGGCGAACGCAGCCAGGTCCGAGGTCTATCGGGGAGCCGGCTTTACGCTGGTTCGTTACGGTCATGGCGCCGATGCCGTCTGGTCGGTAGAGGTCGCAGACCAGCAGCCATAGCGTTCCGGGGCGCATGTGGCCATGACGCGCTGCCGCGTGATACGCGGCAGCATCCGTTCCTGCACACCGGGAACCGGTCTTCCTATTGACCAGACCGGAGACTCTCCCGAACCCAGTGCTGCTGGGGGAGGTCTGCCGCTCTGGCGGGTGTGCGCGTCGATGGCTCCGTCAGCACGATCCTGATCCGATTGCGGCGGCACTGCACAAGGCCGCCGTAGGCAAGCGGCAGGCCGGCCAGATGCTCATCGACCCTGGTGACGGTTGTTTCAGACAGCGTGTGTGCCGGATCGAGCAGTGCGACGACAACGAGGATTCCCCGCCGGGGCCCGAAGCGCCCGCAGCGGGCCCGGACCGTTATCTGTCCGTACTCGTGCTCGAGCAGCATGGAAACCGCTTCAGTGGTTCCCCGATAGGCGGCCAGTTGCAGCCCGGTGCTCAGGAGGCACGGGTCGCCTTCCAGGCGAGGCCGGGTCACCCGATTGCTCAGATCCCAGGATTCACGCACGCCGCCGGCCTGCAGCGCGACGTACAGGCCCAGCTGATCCAGTGTGGTGGGGTAGACCATGCTTGCCTGCGCACGGAACAGTCGTGAATGTACTGTTGCCGTGTTCAACAGCCTGCCTGCTATTTCATTGTGGCCGTGCAGTTTCAGCCAGTTCACCACTTCTTTGAGCGACACATCAATGCCGTCGCCGAGTTTCTTCAGGTGAAGCGCACGTTCGCGCAGGCCATTCTCGGTCGCGATATGTGAATTGCGGGCCAGCTTTATGGCCTTTCCCGCCCCGTCTTCATGGATCCGGTAGCGATGATAGTAGTGCGTGATGCGCGACCCGAACAGAAGAAGGGCGATGCCGGCCACAGCCAGGACCATCTGCGACGTGAAGGTCGTCGGATCAAACGCCAAAGGATGCGGCTTGGGTGTCGTCAGCCCGATGATGAGATTGAGTGATGGAACGGCCAGCGCCGCTCCACGCCACCCAAGCAGGCAGGTAAGTGCTATGGCCGGTAGTGCCAACAACAGCTGCATGCCGGTCTTGGCGGTCGCCGATTCTGCTGGAATCAGCGACGAGGAGATGCCGATCAGGATCATCACCGCCACGGCAATGATGCTCGGCGTCAGGAAACGGCCTGTCCGTGCGGGCTCCGCGCGCCTCAATGCCCAGAGCAGGGCAAGCGGGACCACCGTCAGGATGCCGATGAAGTCTCCCACGATGTAGCGCGCTGCGCCGGCCAGCAGCGGCACATCCGGTGTCGGCCAGAGCAGGTGCATCAGCGCCAGGTTCAACGATGTAACGGCGACGGCCGATGCCGCGCCAACCGAGAGCAGCCAGACCTGGGTGGTGGCGGCCATCATGCGGCGATGCAGTCGTACGATCAGTGCCACTGTGGGCATCAGGGAGACGGAAGCGAGTATCACCCAGGTCAGCCCGTACTTTTCCACCATCGGGTAACGCATCTGGGCAAAGTAGGCGTACTCGCCGAGGAACAGGTAAGGCCAAAGGCGTGGCGGGCAGAGCAGCAGCGCGGCCACCCGTATGCCCGCAGGCAGGTAGAACTGGTCGAGGGACAGCTTGCGCGCGCCCCAGCATGCAAAGGCATACACAACTGCGAGAGCAAGTCCGACCGGGCGGATGTGCAGCTTCAGCTGAAGACCATCTTTCCACCATTCGCCTCGCACGCCTTCCCTCCTGTCCGTGCCCCGTCAACATCCATGCGGCGCAATACACTATGAGTGGACGGTATCCACACGGGAAGGATTATGCAATTGCGCAGGACAGTTGCCGGATTGCGGTGACCGTGGGTTTCAGCAGACGCGGCGCAGCATTCGGCCTTGAGTGTGATTTGCGTCTCTATTTTCTCTGCGGGTTGCCGCAGCGCACGTGGGTATATAGGCCGATGACGTGCGCTCCGGCAGGCGAGGGCATATACCGCGGCCAGAGCGAGGCCAGCGGGCCGAATGCGCAGGTTCAGTTGACGTCCGTTTCTCCACCAGTCCCATCGTGCGACGCCCCGGCGTGTCGTATGAGGCCGGTCTTCCGTCGCGGCGGAGAATCCATCCAGACGGCATTCCCGGAGAACGGGTCAGTATCGGCAGTTTCCAGCGGTTGCAATCGCGACGGGAAACTGCGCGCGATCACCTCCGATCACCACAACGCGTCGCGCAGCTTGTACCAGGACATCGCCGCCACCAGCAGCGGGGTGCGCAGCGCACGCCCACCCGGGAAGCGGCGGTGCGGGATACGGGCAAACACGTCCAGCCGTTCCGACTGCCCCGCGATGGCCTCGGCCAATATCACGCCGGCCAGTCCCGCGGCCGCCACGCCGTGGCCGGAGAAGCCCTGCGCGTAATACACCGTGGGGTCCAGGCGCCCCCAGTCGGGCGCGCGGTTGCGGGTGATATCCACCAGGCCGCCCCAGACATAGTCCATTCCCACATCGGCCAGCTGCGGAAACACCTGGTGCATGCGCCGCGTCATCACGCCGCGCAGGCCCGGCGGCGGCAGCGCCGAGTAGCTGGCCCGGCCGCCGAACAGCAGCCGGTGGTCGTGGCTGAGACGGAAGTAATCCAGCGCCCAGCTCACGTCGGCCACCGCCATGTCGTTGCGGATCAGGGCCTGCGCGCGGGCCTTCCCCAGTACCTGCGAGGCACCGATATAGGTGCCCACCGGCATGATCCGTGCTTCCTGCGCCGGCGCGATGCCCTGCAGCAGGGCGTTGCCGGCGATCACCACATGGCTGGCGCTGACGCTGCCGGCGGCAGTGCGCAGCCGCGGGCGCGTGCCCCGTTCCAGCCGCAGCACCGGCGAGTGCTCGTGGATGACCGCGCCGGCGCATGCCGCCGCGCGTGCCAGGCCCTGCGCATAGGCCAGCGGATGCAGGTGGCCGCTGGCAGCATCGAACATCGCCCCGCGATAGCGCGGACTGTCCAGCTGCTGCTGGAGCTGGCTGCGGTCCCACCACTGCAGTGGATAATCGTAGCGTTCGGCCAGTGCGACCAGGCCCGCGCGCAGCCCGCGTTCCTGGCGGGCGTTGATCGGCACGCTGGCATGGCCGTCCCGCCAGTCGCACTGGATCTGGTGGCGCTGGAGTCGATCGCGCAGCAGGCGCATGCCGTCGCGCGAAAAATCGAACAGCAGGCGGGCATCGGCCGGGCCGACCAGGCGTTCCAAGGTGTCCACTTCACAGCCATAGCCGACGATGGCCTGGCCACCATTGCGTCCGGACGCGCCCCAGCCGACGCGCTGCGCTTCGAGCACGATCACCCGATAGCCGCGCCCGGCCAGCGCGAGCGCGGCGGACAGGCCGGTGTAGCCGGCACCCAGCACGCAGACGTCGGCGACATGGTCGCCATGCAGCGGCGCATGCACGGCCACGTCCGGCACGCTGTCGGCGTACCAGCTCGGCGCATGCGCGACGGCGGTGCTGCTCATGCGCGGCACCGGCAGGGAAGGGAGGGGGCGTCAGTCATGCGCACAGCATGCCAGCAACGCCGGCAACGCATCGTGGAGGTCGCGCTTGCATGGCCCGCGCGCGTCGGCGTACCGTGCAGCCAGGTCATCCGAGCACGATGCATGGACCCGTCACCCTGGATCGGCCTGCCCACCGACAGCCTGCAGCTGGGCCATCACCGGTTTGCGATGGCGGGCGAAAAGTACGTGCAGGCGCTGGTCCAGGCGGCCGGCGTGGTGCCGGTGCTGCTGCCCAGCCTGCACCCCGCCTTGCCGGCCAGCCCCTGGCTGGACCGCCTGCAGGGGCTGCTGCTGACCGGCGCGGTCAGCAACATCGACCCCCGTCACTACGATGGTCCACCGTCCTGGCCTGGCAACCCGCACGACCCGGCGCGCGATGCCAACGCGTTCGCGCTGCTGCAGGCGGCGCTGGCGCGTGACCTGCCGGTGCTGGCGATCTGCCGCGGCTTCCAGGAGCTCAATGTCGCGCTGGGGGGCAGCCTGCACCCACGGGTGCAGCGGGTGCCGGGCATGCTCGACCATCGTGAAGACCCCGCTGCCACGGTCGACGTGCAGTACGGGCCGGCCCACGCTGTCGTGCTCACACCGGGCGGTTGGCTGGCCGGCTGGGCGGGTGCGGAGACGGCGAGGGTCAACTCGGTGCACGGGCAGGGCATCGCGCGGCTCGCGCCGGGGCTGCAGGTCGAGGCGCGGTCGCCGGACGGTCTGGTCGAAGCCGCGCGCAGTCCCACGCATCGTTTCGTCCTCGGCGTACAGTGGCACCCGGAATGGCGTGTCGCCAGCGATGCGTTCTATCACAGTATTTTCCGTGCCTTCGGCGATGCTTGTCGCCGCTACTCCTCTACAGCAGAACGGTCATGACCACCCGAACGCGCTCGCGCAAGAAATCCGCCACGCCGCCCGTCCCGCAGGAGAGCGTGCTGTTGCGCTGGCTCAAGGACCGGCGCATCACCGAAGTGGAGTGCCTGGTGCCGGACATCACCGGCAATGCGCGCGGCAAGATCATCCCGGCTGACAAGTTTTCCCACGACTACGGCACGCGCCTGCCCGAGGGCATCTTCGCCACCACCGTGACCGGCGAGTTCCCCGACGACTACTACGAACTGACCTCGCCGTCGGATTCGGACATGATCCTGCGCCCGGACCCGGACACGGTCCGCATGGTGCCGTGGGCCACCGATCCCACCGCGCAGGTGATCCACGACTGCTACACCAAGACCGGCCAACCGCACGAACTGGCCCCGCGCAACGTGCTGCGGCGGGTGCTGGACGGCTACACCGCACTGGGCCTGCGCCCGGTAGTGGCACCGGAGCTGGAGTTCTTCCTGGTGCAGAAGAACACCGACCCGGACTTCCCGCTGCTGCCGCCCGCCGGGCGCTCGGGGCGCCCGGAGACCGCACGCCAGTCCTATTCCATCGATGCGGTCAACGAGTTCGATCCCATCCTGGACCTGATGTACGACTACTGCGATGCGATGAAGCTGGACGTGGACACGCTGATCCATGAATCCGGTGCCGCGCAGCTGGAGGTCAATTTCACCCATGCCGATGCGATGGACCTGGCCGACCAGGTATTCCTGTTCAAGCGCACCATGCGCGAGGCGGCGATGCGCCACGGGGTGTACGCCACCTTCCTGGCCAAGCCGATGGAGACCGAGCCGGGCAGTGCCATGCACATCCACCAGAGCCTGATACGGATCAGCGACGGCCACAATGTCTTCAGCGGCGACAACGGCGGTGAGGACTTCAGTCCGATCTTCGGCCACTACCTGGCGGGCCTGCAGAAGTACGTGCCGATGGCGATGGCGTTCTTCGCCCCCAACGTGAACTCGTACCGTCGGCTGGTGTTCGGCGAGGTGTCGCCGAGCAACGTGCATTGGGGCTTTGACAACCGCACCTGCGGGCTGCGCGTGCCGATGGACACCCCGGAGAACATGCGCGTGGAGAGCCGCTTCGCCGGGTCGGACGCCAACCCGTACCTGGCGATGGCCGCGACGCTGGCGGCCGGCCTGCTCGGCATCCGTGAGCAGGGCTCGCCGACCGCGCCGATCGGCGGCAGCGCCAAGGAGCTGGGCTACGACCTGCCGCGCTCGCTGGGCGAGGCGCTGGACGGGCTGGAGGGCTGCCCGGAACTGCGCGACATGCTTGGCGAGCGCTTCTGCCGGGCCTATGTCTCGGTCAAGCGCAAGGAGTACGAGACCTTCTTCCGCGTCATCAGCTCGTGGGAGCGCGAATTCCTGCTGCTCAACGTCTGAAGGCCGTGACGCACCCGGTGCGGCAAGGCCGTGAGGGCCGCGTGCTGGGAAAATGGGCGCGCGCCCGGTAGGCTGGCACCCGTCTTGCCGGTCCGGCCGGTTCCCCCATCTCGCACCTGACCTGTGGAGAGTCCGATGAAGCTGCGAATCCTCACCCTCGGCATTGCCGTGTCCCTGCTCAGCGCCTGTGGCGGCGGCAAACAGGAAGACGCCAAGGTGCTGAACGTCTACAACTACAGCGATTACATCGCCGAGAACACCATTCCGGACTTTGAGAAGAAGACCGGGATCAAGGTGACCTACGATGTGTTCGACAGCGATGAGATGGTCGAGACCAAGCTGCTGGCCGGTGACAGCGGCTACGACGTGGTGGTGCCGACGCTGAACTTCTTCGGGCGCCAGATCAAGGCCGGTGTGTTCCTGCCACTGGACAAGAGCAGGATTCCGAACCTGGGCAACCTCGACCCGGAGATGATGAAGCGCATCGCCCAGCAGGACCCGGGCAACCAGTACGGCGTGCCCTACATGATCGGCACCACCGGGATCGGCTACAACGTGGAGCTGCTCAAGCAGCGTTTCGGGGGCAGCACCGAGATCGCCAACAGCTGGGATCTGGTGTTCAAGCCGGAGAACATCGCCAAGATGAAGGACTGCGGCGTGACCATTCTGGACACCCCGTCGGACATGATCCCGATCGCGCTGCATTACCTGGGCGAGGATCCGCACAGCAACGACCCGGCCACCCTGCAGAAGGCGGCCGCGCTGCTCAAGAGCATCCGCCCGTACGTGCAGAACTTCCACTCCTCGCAGTACGTGGGCTCGCTGGCCAACGGCGGTACCTGCCTGGTGGTCGGCTGGTCCGGTGACATCATCCAGGCCCGTGACCGTGCCGCCGAGGCCGACAACGGCGTCACCGTGGCCTATTCGATCCCGCGCGAGGGCGCGCCGCAGTGGTTCGACATGCTGGCCATTCCCAAGGACGCCAAGCACCCGGAGGCCGCCTACGCCTTCATCAACTACCTGCTCGAACCCAAGGTCGCCGCGGCCAACACCAACTTCATCCACTACGCCAACCCGGTGACGGCGGCCACGCCGCTGGTGGACGCGGCCATCCGCAACGACCCGACCATCTACCCGCCGGCCGACGTGGCTGCCAGAATGTTCACCTACTCGATCAACACCCCGGAAGTGGACAAGCTCTACACGCGGCTGTGGACCGAGGTCAAGACCGGGCGCTGAACCGCCCCCGTCTGGTACACCCCTTCAACCGCCGGCCCTGTGCCGGCGGTGTCGGTTGCGGCCCATGACGCGGCCGACACCGCTAAAATGGGATCCTCCCCCCGTCCCGACGCGCGCCCGGAGCCGCTCCCCATGCCACTAGAAGCCAAGCCGGAAGGCGAGGTCGTGCCGGTCCTCGAACCGGGCTATCTGTCCATCCGCGCGCTGCGCAAGGAGTTCGACGGCTTCGTCGCGCTTGACGACGTCAGTCTGGACGTGAAGAAGGGCGAGATCTTCGCCCTGCTGGGTGGCTCGGGCAGCGGCAAGTCGACCCTGCTGCGCTGCCTGGGGGGCTTCGAGACGCCCACCGCCGGCAGCATCGACCTGGATGGCCAGCGCATCAATGCGCTGCCGCCGTACCAGCGCCCGATCAACATGATGTTCCAGTCCTACGCGCTGTTTCCGCACATGACCGTGGAGCAGAACATCGCGTTTGGCCTGAAGCAGGACGGAATGGCGCGCGATGCGATCCGTACGCGCGTGGGCGAGATGCTGGAGCTGGTGCAGATGGGCAGGCTGGCCAAGCGCAGGCCGCACCAGCTCTCCGGTGGCCAGCAGCAGCGCGTGGCGCTGGCGCGATCGCTGGCCAAGGGGCCCAAGCTGCTGCTGCTGGACGAGCCGATGGGGGCGCTGGACAAGAAGCTGCGTTCGCAGATGCAGCTGGAGCTGGTCAACATCATCGAGACCTCGGGGGTGACCTGCGTGATGGTCACCCACGACCAGGAAGAGGCCATGACGATGGCCACCCGCATTGCGGTGATGGACGCTGGCTGGATCCAGCAGGTCGGCAAACCGGACGAGATCTACGAGCAGCCCGCCAACCGCTTCGTCGCCGAGTTCATCGGGTCGGTGAACCTGTTCGACGGCGTCATCGACGAGGACCTGCCCGAGTACGTCACGGTGCGCACCCCGCTGTTCCCGGCGCCGATCTATGTCGCCCACGGGATCACCGGTTACGAAGGCCAGCCGGTCGCCTTCGCGCTGCGTCCGGAGAAGGTGATGATCGGCAAGGACGAGCCCGAGGGCGCCACCAACAAGGCCCAGGGCGTGATCGAGGACATCGCCTATTTCGGCAGCCATTCGGTGTACCACGTGCGCCTGCCCAGCGGCGCCAAGGTGCTGTCCAACTTCGCCAACTCGCAGCGCTGGGCCAGCGACGGGCTGACCTGGGGCGACAGCGTGTGGGTGCATTGGCGCGACAACGACGGCGTGGTGCTCACCGCATGAACGCCACGGGCTGGAAGCGTTGGCTCCCCGGCACGCGCAGTGGCGTGATCGCTGCGCCGTACCTGTGGCTGCTGCTGTTTTTCGCGGTGCCATTCGTGATCATCCTGATGATCTCGTTCGCGCGCACCCAGGTCGGTTCGCCGCCGTACACGTGGCTGCTGGAGTATGTGGACGGCGCGTTTTCGCTCAAGCTCAACCTCGGCAACTACGCCGCGCTGGTCAAGGACAACCAGTACGTGCTGGCCTACCTGAGCTCGATCAGGATTGCGCTGGTCTCCACACTGCTCACGCTGCTGATCGGTTATCCGATGGCCTACGTGATTTCGCGGATGTCGCCGGCCGCGCGCAACGTGGCCATGATGCTGGTGGTGCTGCCGTCGTGGACCTCGTTCCTGATCCGCGTGTACGCGTGGATCGGCATCCTGGACCGCAACGGCCTGCTCAACCAGTGGTTGATGAAGCTGGGCCTGATCGATGCGCCGCTGCAGATCCTGTACACCCCGACCGCCGCGTACATCGGCATCGTGTACTGCTACCTGCCGTTCATGGTGCTGCCGCTGTACGCCAATCTGGTCAAGCTCGACCATCGTCTGCTGGAGGCCGCCTATGACCTCGGCGCCAAGCCGTGGCGGGCGTTCCTGAGCATCACCCTGCCGCTGTCGCGCAGCGGCATCGTCGCCGGCTGCATGCTGGTGATGATCCCGGCGGTGGGCGAATTCGTGATTCCCGAAATGCTCGGTGGGCCGGACACGCTGATGATCGGCCGGGTGCTGTGGGGCGAGTTCTTCAACAACCGCGACTGGCCCACCGCCTCGGCGGTGGCGATCGTGATGCTGGCGCTGCTGCTGGTGCCGATCCTGGTCTTCAACCGCTTCCAGCAGCGCGAGCTGGAAGGGAAGCTGTCATGAGCATGGTGCGCGGCAACCGCTGGCTGGGCTGGGGCGTGCTGGGGCTGGGCTTTGCCTTCCTGTACCTGCCGATCCTGCTGTTGATGGTGTATTCCTTCAACGCCTCCAAGCTGGCCACGGTGTGGTCGGGGTTCTCCACCCGCTGGTACGGTGAGCTGTTCAACAACCGGCAGATCCTGGATGCGTTGTGGATCAGCCTGGAAGTGGCGTTCTGGACCGCCACGGCTGCGACGGTGCTGGGCACGATGGCGGCAATGGTGATGACCCGTTTCCGGCAGTTCCCGGGCAAGACGGTGTTCGGGGCGCTGATCACCGCGCCGCTGGTGATGCCGGAAGTGATCCTCGGGTTCTCGCTGATGACCCTGCTGGTGTCGATGGGCGGCATTCCCGGTTTCCCGAGCCGCGGCGTGGTCACGATCTGGATCGCGCATGTCACCTTCACCCTGTCGTTCGTAACGGTGGTGGTGTCCTCGCGCCTGCAGGAACTGGACCGTTCGCTGGAAGAAGCGGCGATGGACCTTGGGGCAGGGCGCCTGAAAGTGTTCTTCCAGATCACCCTGCCGATCATCGCACCGGCGCTGGTGGCCGGCTGGCTGCTGGCCTTCACGCTGTCGCTGGACGACGTGGTGATCGCCAGCTTCGTGGCAGGCCCGAACTCCACGACATTGCCGATGAAGGTGTTCGCCTCGGTGCGCATGGGCATCAAGCCGGAGATCAACGCGCTGGCCACCCTGATGGTGCTGGCGGTGTCGGTCGCCGCCGTGATCGGCTGGTACATCACCGCGCGCGGCGAGAAGCGCCGCCAGCGCGATCTGCAGATGGCGCTGCAGGACAAGGGGTGAGGCAACGGTCCTGCCAACCCAGCCACGCCGGCGCCCGGCAACGCATCCCCACCATGCCCGCCCGGACGAAGCGATTGCCCGCGCTGTGGCTCTGGCTCCTGCGACGCCATGACGCACCCCCAGCCCGGCGCCCGCCAGCCGCGGCAACATCCGGATCACACCTCCGGGCGCAGAATGACGGTCTGTCTTCCGGAGTACCACGATGACCGTTGAAATCGTCAATCCCGCGACCGGCCAGGTCACGTACCGTCACGAACTGCTTGATGCCGCCGGGATCGAACAGCGTCTGGCGGCGGCGGCAACTGCCTTCCCGCTGTGGACGGCGCGCTCGCTGCAGGAGCGTGGTGGCATCCTGCGCGGCATCGCCGCGCAGCTGCGTGCCCGCAGGGATGACATCCAGCAGGCGATGACCGGCGAAATGGGCAAGCTCAAGGGCGAGGCGCTGGCCGAAATCGAGAAGTGCGCGCAGGCCTGCGAGTACTACGCCGACCACGCCGCCGATTACCTCAAGCCGCAGTTGATCGACACCGAGGCCCAGCGCAGCTACGTGCGCTACGAGCCGATCGGCTGCGTGTTCGCGGTGATGCCGTGGAATTTTCCGATCTGGCAGGTGTTCCGCTTCCTCGCCCCGGCATTCATGGCCGGCAACGTGGCGCTGCTCAAGCACGCCAGCAACGTGCCGCAGTGCGCCGATCTGATCCTGGCGGTCTGCCGCGATGGTGGCCTGCCGGACGGTGTGTTCGATGTGCTGCATATCGACAACGACCAGGCGGCCGAGGTGCTGCGCGACAGGCGGGTCAAGGCGGTCACGCTGACCGGCAGTGAGCGCGCGGGGCGCTCGATCGCCGCCAATGCCGGCGACCAGCTCAAGAAGTGCGTCATGGAGCTGGGGGGCAGCGACGCGTTCGTGGTGCTCGACGACGCCGACCTGGACAAGACCGTCGCCGCCGCGGTGAAGTCGCGGTTCGACAACAGCGGGCAGACCTGCATCGCCGCCAAGCGTTTCGTGGTGGTCGATGCGATCGCCGATGCCTTTGTGGCGAAGTTTGTCGCGGCGGCCGCCGAGCGCGTCTACGGCGACCCGCAGGATGACAGGACCACGCTGGCGCCGATGGCGCGTGCCGACCTGCGCGATGAGCTGCACAGGCAGGTGCAGGCCAGCGTGGCCAAGGGCGCCACCGTGCTGCTTGGCGGCGAGCCGGTGGCCGGTTCGCATGCCGGTTACCCGGCAACCATTCTCGACCATGTGGCACCCGGCATGCCGGCCTATGACGAAGAGCTGTTCGGACCGGTCGCCGCGATCCTGCGCGTGCGCGATGATGCCGACGCGCTGCGCGTGGCCAATGACACCACCTTCGGTCTTGGTGGCAGTGTGTGGAGTGGCGATCCGGTGCGTGGCGAAGCGATCGCCAAGCGCCTGGAATGCGGCGCCGCATTCGTCAACGCCATCGTCAAGAGCGACGCACGCCTGCCGTTCGGCGGCACCAAGCGCTCCGGCTTCGGCCGCGAGCTGGCCGACCACGGCATCCACGAGTTCATGAACATCAAAACGGTCTACGTCGCCTGACGACGCGGGGCGAGGTGGCGGCCCGCAAATACTGGAACGGGCGTGGCCGGCATCTGCGGGAGCCGGCCAGCGGCCGACACTACAGCCAGCGTACGCGCTTGAACAGGCGGTACAGGCCCACGCAGACCGCGCCCACGCCGATGATCATCGCCGGGTAGGCCCACGGCTTGTCCAGTTCGGGCATGTGGGTGAAGTTCATGCCGTACCAGCTCGTGATCAAGGTCGGGGCCGCGAGGAGTGCGGCCCACGCGCCCAGGCGCTTGACCGTCTCGCCCTGGGCCAGGGTCACCAGCGACAGGTTCACGCTCAACGCGGTGCCCAGCATCTCGCGCAGGGTGTCGATCACATCGCTGATGCGCACGGCATGATCGTGCACGTCGCGCAGGTACAGCTTGACCTCGTCCGGCACCAGTTCGCCCTGGTAGCGCTTGATCTGCGAGAGCATGTCCTGCAGCGGGGCCACGGCCATGCGCATCTTGTTGAGGTCACGCTTGAGTTCGTACAGCCGCACCACGGTCTGGCGCTTGTAGCGGTCGGCGAAGATGTCCTTCTCCAGCAGCTCCAGCGTGTCGCGGTAGCGCTGGGTGATCGGCAGGTAGTTGTCGACCACGAAATCCAGCACCGCGTACAGGCAGTACGAGGGCCCCATCCGGCGCAGCAGCTCCGGCTCGCGTTCCACCCGCGCGCGCGGCGCGGCGTAGGACAGCGACGCGCCGTGGCGCACCGTGACCAGGAAGCGCGGGCCGAGGAAGGCATGGGTCTCACCGTATTCGATGCGCTCGTCGACCATCTGCGCGGTGGTGACCACCACGAACAGCGAATTGCCGTACGCCTCCACCTTCGGACGCTGGTGCGCGTTGCGCGCATCCTCGATGGCCAGCGAGTGCAGGCAGAACTCTTCCTGCAACTTCAGCAGCACGCGGTCGTCAGGCTCGTACAGGCCCACCCAGACGAAGCCGTTGCCGCTTTCGATCACGTCGCTGATCGCATCCAGGCTGATGTCGTGGCGCTTGCCCTGGTCGTCGTAGTGCACGCAGTTGATGACGCAGGCGGGATTGGCGATCGGGACGGTCTGCATGGCGGGCATCGTGCGTCAGCGGGTCGTGACGGGCAAGTCACGGCGGCCCAGTGCCCAGGCCAGGGCGATGTGGATCGGCAGCAGCAGCACGATCCACTGCAGGTTGTACTGCGCCTGCAGGGTCAGCCAGTGCAGGACCAGGCCCAGCCCGGACAGCAGGGCCACCGCCCACAGCACGGCGCGGAAGCCGCGCCACGGCTGGCGGCCGCGCAGCAGGCTGATGGCGCCGGGCAGCAGCAGCAGGCACAGCGGCGAGAGCTGCAGCAGGTTGCGGTTGGCCCACGCAGCCTGGTGGGCACTGAAGCCCCACAGGTAGGTCAGCAGCGCACCGGCAATGCCGCAGAACAGCCAGAACGGCAGCGCGATGCCGCCCAGCCAGCGCCGCCGCGCACGCAGCGCCACCACGCCCGCGGCGGCAATCAGCCCACACAGCAGCCAGGGCCACCAGCGGCGTGCCGATTCGGCCGGCTCCGGTGCGATCCGGTGCGGCAGCAGCACCTGCTCGGCCTGCACCAGCGGGCGACCGTCGCTGTTGCGCGCCTGGCGGAGCGCATCGGCCAGGCGCATCGGCACGAACGCTTCCTGCCAGCGCGACAGCGGCGCATCGGCGAACGGTCCCAGACCGATATCGAAGCCCAGCCACATCCAGGGCGACGGCGAGGCCAGCCGCACCGATTCGCTGCGGTAGGTGTTGCCGCGCGAGCGCCCGGACAGCTGTGAATGCAGTCCGCCGCCGAGGGCCTGGTCAACCGCGTCGCGCACCATCGTGGCGCAGTTGGCGGTGTAGTAGTCGTAGTGGTAACGCGCATTTTCCGGCTTGGCGCGCTCGGCCAGCGAAGCGGCCAGTGCGCGCGCCTGCTGCGGGTCCAGGTCCAGCCACTGGATGCTCGCGCCGCGGCCGCTCTCGCGGTAATAGGACAGGTCCTGCTCCAGCGGCAGCGCCACCAGGTAGTACATCATCTCGCCGCGCACGAAGCGGCCGATGAAGTCCGGTTCGGACGGATCGAAGTAGCCGAAATTGTAGGAAGTGGCCGCGCCGGTCACCGGGTCCACCACCACCAGCGCATCGTGGCCGAAGCGCTCGAAGAAGATCTCGCCCGGCTGCATGGTCACCACGCCGATGCGCGGTGCGGGCGTGGCAGGGTCAGCGGCGACAGGCGCCGGCGGCGGGGCAGGGGCCTCCTGGGCCAGCGCCATCGACGGCAGGCTGGCCAGGGCAAGTACCCACGACAGGAACAACAGGCGGCACAACGGCCACCGCATCAGCAGGGGCCGCATGGCGTGGGTCAATCCTCGTCCTGTACGTCGGGGGCCAGCACGGTCACGTGGAAGGCCTGCACCCGGCGCGCATCGGCACGCGCCACCCGGAACACGAAGCGGTCCAGGGTCAGTTCGTCGCCGGTTTCAGGCAGGTGGCCGATGGCTTCGGTCACCAGGCCGCCGATCGTGTCGTAGTCATCGTCGGGGAAGGCGGCGCCGAAACGCTCGTTGAAATCCTCGATCGGGGTCAGCGCGTCGACCACGTACTGGCCGTCGGCCTGGATCGCGATCTGCGCGGTGTGGTCCTCGGCCTCGTCATGCTCGTCGTCGATCTCGCCGACGATCTGCTCCAGTACGTCCTCGATGGTGACCAGCCCGGCGACACCGCCGTACTCGTCGACCACGATGGCCATGTGGTTGCGCGAGAGCCGGAACTCTTTCAGCAGCACGTTGAGCTTCTTGGCCTCGGGGATCAGCACTGCCGGGCGCAGCAGCTCCCGGATGTTGGCCGGCCCGTTGTCGGCCACCACGCCGCGCAGCAGGTCCTTGGCCAGCAGGATGCCGAGGATGTCGTCCTTGTTGTCGCCGTGGACGGGGAAGCGCGAATGGCCGGATTCGACCACCTGCTTCATCAGGTCCAGGAAGGGCGCTTCGACCGGCAGGGACACCATCTGCGAACGCGAAATCATCACGTCGCCGACGGTGAGCTCGGCCACCGAGATCGCACCTTCCATCATGCGCAGCGTGTCGGCGGCGATCAGGCCGTCTTCCTGTGCGGTGTGCAGGACCGCCACCAGCTCGTCGCGGGTGTGGGGTTCGCCGGAGAAGGCAGAGGTCAGGCGTTCCAGCCAGCTGCGCTTCTTCTCAATGTGCTCCACGGAGGAGCTGCTACTGTCGTCTTCAGACATCTCTGGAAAAAAGGCACCCGGCGAGCCGGGCGTTGGATTTAGTCTAGCAGGATGCGCGGCGCTGTCAGCGCCCCCCGGCAGGGGCCGCATTCACCGACGGGACGGGCAGGGCGGGTGGCGGTTCCGGCGCCTCCTCCTCCGGCGGCAGATCCAGACTGTAGGTGCAGCCGGCAAGGGTCTTGCCCGGGTGGCTCTTGACCGTGGACAGACTCAGGATCACCGACTCGATCTGTGCCTCGCCGGTCCTGGGGTCGGTCACATCGCGACTCACCAGCTCGCGGCCGGCCATGAACTTGTCCGGGCTGTCGACCGCGGTCTCCAGCGCCAAGCTGCCGGCCAGGGGGCGAGGGTCGGGCAGGTCCAGGATCGCCATGATGCTCGCACCGGCCACGGCGACGTACTCGGTGCGCTGGCCGAACACCGTCAGCGGGGCGGCCAGGCGGAACTCGGTCATGAACTGGTTGGTCTGCGGCAGTGGCTGCAGGCCGCTGGCCACCGCCTTGAGCGGGTCGGCGACCACCGGGGCCACGGCGGCGTAGTCGGCCACGCTCTGGCGGCATTCGATCAGGGCCGGCAGGTCCAGCGTGGGGGTGGCGCCGTCGGCGGCCAGCGGCAGCAGGCCCATCAGGCCGGCCAGCGCGGTGGAAAGGTGGGGCATCACGAGGCTTCCATCACAAACGAAAACGGCGACAGGCGCCGATCATGGCATTCCCGCCGTCGGCGCAGGGGCGCGCCGCCAGCGGCCCAGCGCCCAGCCGATCGCGGTCAGCAGCAGGAACAGCAGCGTCCAGTGTGACAGCCAGGCCTGCACGTTCAGCGCGCCTGCCGCGATCTGCCACAGCGTTGAACCGCCCTGTTCCAGCTGCACGGCCGCCGGCGGCAGCAGGCGCACGCACAGCACAGCCAGGCCGAACAGGCCACCCAACTGGACGGCACTGGCGCGGAAGAACGGCTGCTGCTCCGGCGTCGGACGGCCACGATGCAGCGCCCGGTACACCGTGCGCCATGCCGAAGGTGCGGTCAGTACGGCGAGCAGGCCGAGCACCATCAGCGCACTGACGCCGCCCGGGCTGTGGGTCGGCTCGGACGGACCCGCCAGATACCGGGGCAGCACGAATCCGACCACCTGGCTGGCCGCCAGGCTGGTGGCGCAGGTCAGGGCGATGGCGAGGCGGACGCGTCGCTGCGTGGTGGCGCTCAACCGCGCCCAGGCGGCCCGCCAGCCACGACGGGCCGGCGCCAGCAGGGCGACCGCCAGCACGGCCAGCACCGCGCAGATGCCGAAACGCACCCCGCCCAGGCTCGACGGCGCCATCAGGAAAACCAGCGCGCACCCCAGCAGCGCCAGCACGAACAGCGCCGCCGGCCAACGCGCGGGGCGGCGGTCGAACAACGGTTCGTCGCGCATGGCTCAGCGCTCGCCGGCGTAGGGGTCGGCGATGCCGAGTTCAGCCAGGATCTCGCGTTCCAGTTGCTCCATCGCATCGGCTTCCTTGTCGTCTTCGTGGTCCCAGCCCAGCAGGTGCAGCACACCGTGCACGGTCAGGTGCGCGTAATGCGCGTTCAGCGCCTTGCCCTGTTCCACGGCCTCGCGGGCCACCACCGGCGCGCACACCACCAGGTCGCCCAGCAGCGGGAACTTGACCCCCTTGGGAAGGCCCTCGGGCACGTCGGCGGGGAAGCTCAAGACGTTGGTGGCGTAATCCTTGCCACGGTAGTGCCGGTTCAGCGACTGGCCCTCCTTGGCATCGACCAGGCGGATGGCCAGGTCGGCTTCACGGATGCGGCCCTTCAGCGCGGCGGCCACCCATTTGCGGAAGCTCACCGCCGAGGGCAACCCGGCACGGGGCAGGGCGTAGCTCACGGCGACATCGAGGCGGACAGGACCCTTGGTCATGGCGATACCGGCATTTCAGAACAGTCAGGAACCGACAGTATCGCGCGTGCGGGCCGTCACTGCGACGTCCAGTCCGGTGCCTGGTAGTGGATCGGAATGACATCGACCCCGACGGTGTGTTCGGCGATGCCGGCCGCATCGGCCGAGAGGTGGCAGCTGTACCCCTTGTGCGCCATCACCTGGCGGCTCAGTTCGGCAGCGGACTGCGCCGGTGTCGCGTTGACGTCGAGGTTGATGGTCGCGTTGGCGCAGCCGCCGACGTTGACCACCTGCATCGCCGGCACCAGCGCGCGCGCGGCACGGCCGGCGAGTGCATCGTCGGGCGCCATCCGCCCGGCGGCATACACGTACACGTTGACCACCACGTCCGGCTGTTCCTTCAGCCGATACAGGAAGCTGGCACCGGCCAACCGCTTGTCGGGATCGTAGCTGCTGCGTTCCAGGGTGAAGCCGCCGGCCGCGTGCGGGGCAACGACATAGCGTGTGTCGACGTATGCCTGCGGTGCCGCCGGCGCTTCGGCGGCTGCCGTGGCTACTGCCGCAAGCGGCAGCAGAACGAAGACGAGCCTCTTCCGTGGATCAGGCATGGCACTTCCTGTGCGCGCGGCGATAGAGCGGGTCTGCGGCTACTCCGCGCCCGGTTTCACCTGCTGCAGGTCGCGGCGATCATAGGCGCTGACGATGCGCGCCACCAGCGGATGGCGCACCACGTCACGCGCCTCGAAGAAGGTGAAGCTCACCCCTTCCACGTCGCGCAGCACCTCGATCGCGTCGCGCAGACCGGACTTCACGTGCTTGGGCAGGTCGGTCTGGGTAAGGTCGCCGGTGACCACCGCAGTGGAGCCGAAGCCCAGCCGGGTCAGGAACATCTTCATCTGCTCCACGGTGGTGTTCTGTGCTTCATCCAGGATCACGAATGCGTCGTTGAGCGTGCGTCCGCGCATGTAGGCCAGCGGCGCGATTTCGATGATGTTCTTTTCCAGCAGCTTGAGCACCTTTTCCACGCCGAGCATTTCGTACAGGGCGTCGTACAGCGGGCGCAGATAGGGGTCGACCTTCTGGCTGAGGTCGCCGGGCAGGAAGCCCAGCTTCTCGCCGGCCTCGACCGCCGGGCGCACCAGGATCAACCGCTGCACGCGCGATTCGTTGAGCGCCTCCACCGCACTGGCCACGGCCAGGAAGGTCTTGCCGGTGCCGGCCGGGCCGATCCCGAAATTGATGTCGTGGGTGGTGATCTGGTGCAGGTAGCGCGCCTGGTTGGCGCCCCGCCCGCGCACGGTGCCGCGCTTGACCTTGATCGCCACGTCCTGGGCCTCGTACGCGCGCTCCACCACGTGCTCCACGTTGGCCCGGTTCAGGCGCAGGTGGATGGCATGCGCATCGAAGCTGACCTCGGCCGCTTCGGCAAACAGCGCCTCGATGAGCGTCTGCGCCTCCTCGACGACGGCCTTCGGGCCGGTGATGCGGAACACATGCCCCCGGTTGGCGATCTCCACGCCGAGCTTGAGCTCGATCTGGCGCAGGTGCTCATCGAAGGGGCCGGCCAGGTTCGCGAGCTGCTCGTTGTTCTCCGGGGCCAGGGTGAAATCGCGTTGGGACAGTGCGGTCATTGCGTCTGGCGGCCCTCGATCCAGGGACCGGGCCGCGGGCAGGGAAAGGGGCTACAGAGTAGCGCGCGCTCCGGGTGCCTGCCAGCGCCGCCGGTTGTCCACACCGGGTGTGGAGGTCTCGTTGGCAAAGCTGTGGATATCCATTGGCAGCCCTTGTGCGGGCAGGCGGAAACAGCGGTGGTGAAAAAACCGCCGGTCGCGTCGCCGGTTGTCCACACAGGATGTGGACCTGGAGGCGATCAACCTGTGGATAGCATGGCAAGCGCCTTGTGCCGCAGGGCATGTGGCCGGGTGGTCAGGAAATGACCAGTGCAGCACCGCGCATGAGGCGGATTCGCGTCAGGGATTTCTGACTTTGGCGTAAGAATTGCACTAAGGGTTTCACCGGAACCCGTGCGGGGCGGCCATCTGCGATATTCTTGCGCCGGGCAGACCGGTCGCCGGATGCGCTCATCGCACAGGGGGTGCGTGGGCCATCCCGGGTGTGACGCTGTTCGCAGGACATGGAGGTGCACGATGGCAGTCCACGAACCGGACCGCCGTGGTGCACGTTGGTTTCGGGACCAATGAGTCGGCCGGATGGCCGCGAATGGACGGGTACGATGCAGGATGCAGTCGCAGTGTTTTCCGCGCTGACGGGCGTGGCAGGAATGGACGGGGAAAGCCGTCCGCATCGCCTGGCGCTGGCCGCCGGCGCGCCGCTGCTGGTGGAGCGCTGGTGGGGTCACGAGCAGTTGTCGGACGGCTTCGAATGGTGGGTCGATGTCCTCGCCACCGATGCCGATCTGGATCTGGATGGCTGGCTGGGCACAACGGCCACGCTGCGCTCGCGGCAGACCGGTGGCCACGATGCCGTACGCAGCGGCGTGGTCCGCGAAGCAGCCTGCATCGCGGCCGATGGCGGCCTGGCCCGCTACCGCCTGTGTCTGGTGCCCTGGACCTGGGCGATGGGCCAGGGGCGCCACAGCCGGGTGTTCCAGGAACGTACGGTGCTGGAGATCCTGCAGCGGGTGATCGAGCCGTACAGCGCGCATGCGGCCTGGCGAGTCAGCGATGAAGTGGCGGATTTCCTGGCGGCCGTGCCGGCGCGCAGCTACTGCGTGCAGTACCGCGAGTCGGACCTGGATTTCATGCAGCGCCTGCTGGCCGAAGAAGGGCTGGGCTGGCGCATCGAGGAAGACGAGGGCGCTCCGGCCGGCCATGCGCTGGTGGTGTTCGCCGACAGTACCGCACAGGCGCAGGACGCCACCGCCGAGCGTGACGGCGGGCTGCGTTTCCACCGCAGCGATGCCACAGAAGCCACCGACAGCGTGCTCGCCCTGGGCCGTACCCAGCGTGTCGGGGTGACCCGGGTGGTGCTGGCCAGCGACGACTACGTCTCGCGCCAGGCCCGTCAGGGGCAGACTCCGGTGCTGGCGGCGCAGCAGGACGGCACCGCGCTGGAGGACTATGCGCCGGTGGGCGCCTACGCCTTTGCCGGCCGTGCCGCGGCCGAGCACTACAGCCGCCTGGCCGCGCAGGCGCATGAATCGCGTGGGGCGTCCTGGCTGGGCAGCAGCACCGCGCCCAGCCTGCGCACCGGCACGTGGTTCGGCGTGCGCCAGTGGCCGATGGCCGACCGTGGCGGTACGCCGTCCGTGCTGGTCACCCGGGTGTTGCACCAGGGCAGCAACAACTTCCCGACCGCTGCGCGCGAGGCATTGGAGCAGCGCCTGGGTGAGCCGATGCCGGCCTCGAGCGGCGCCGATGCCGAGCGCTTTGCCCGCCTCCAGAGCCGTGCCGAATCGCTCGGTTACGCCAATGCATTCGACGGCGTGGACCGCCGCCAGCCGTGGCGCCCGGCGCGCGAGGACGGCACCGGCCTGCGCCTGAATCCCCGTCCGATCGCCCCGGGTTACCAGACGGCGCGTGTGATCGCGGCCGACGGCAGCGACACCGGCGAGGTGTCCTGCGACACGCTCGGCCGGATCAAGGTGCGCTTCCATTTCCAGTCCCCGGGCAGTGGCGACGATGGCAGTGCCTGGCTGCGCGTGGCCCAGCGCTATGCGGGCCCGGGCGTGGGCAGCCAGTTCCTGCCGCGCGTGGGCCAGGAAGTGCTGGTGGCCTTCCTCGAGGGTGACATCGACCGGCCGCTGGTGGTCGGTGCGCTCTACAACGGCCGCGGCGAAGCCGGCGTTGCCCCGACCCCGGCCGGCGCTTCGGCGTCCTCCGATCTTGCGGCCTATGCGCAGGCAGGCGACACCCGTCCCAGCGCGCAGGGCAACCTGGCCGGTGGCCACGCGCCGGCCTGGCATGCGATGGGCAAGGGGGACGACGCGCACCGCAACGCCGCCGCGCTGTGGGGCATCCAGTCGCGCGAGTGGCATGGCGAAGGCCATTCGCGACTGGTATTCGACGACAGCGATGGCCAGCTGCGGCTGCAACTGGCCACCACCCACGCCAGCTCCCAGCTCAACCTCGGCCATCTGATCCACCAGGCCGACAACTTCCGCGGCAGTCTGCGCGGCGAAGGCAACGAACTGCGCACCGATGCCTGGGGCGCGGTGCGTGCGCGCGCCGGCCTGTGGCTCACCGCGCAATCGCGTTCGGCACAGGCGCCGGCCGGCGAAGCAGCGGCGCAGGCCGCCCTGCTGACCCAGCTGCGCGACCTGGGCAAGGCGCAGGACCAGGCCGCCAGGACGCATCGCAGCGTGGTGCTGGCCAGCCATGCCGGCGTGGCGGGGCAGGGCGACGAACCGGCGCCGCTGGCGCAGCTGCTGCGCAGCACCCGCACCACCGTGGGCGGCGACGCCTTCGACACCGGCCGCACCGATGCGCCGGCATTCGCCAGCGATGCCGGCCCCGGGCGGCTGCCGCATACCGGTGAGCCCACGCTGGGCCTGTCGGCCAGCGCCGGCATCGCCCAGGTCGCCGGGCAGAGCCTGCACTGGGCGGTTGGCGAGGTCCTCACCCTGGCCAGCGGCCTGGCGTCCGAAGGCATCGTGCAGGGCAGCGCACGCCTGCACGGTGGCCAGGCGCTTGGCGCACTGGCCGCCACGATGGGCACGCCAACCGGCAACAGCCTCAGCGTGGTCAGTGGCCTGGGCGAGCTGGTCGTGCAGGCCCAGGACAACCAGATCCTGGTGCAGTCGCGGGCCGGCCTGCGCATGGCCAGCGCGTCCGCCGCCGTCGAACTGGCAGCGCCGACCACGCTGCACGTGGCCACCGCCGGGGGGGCAAGCATCACGTTGGAAGGCGGCAACCTGACGGTCACCTGTCCGGGCACCATCACCGTCCATGCCGGCAGCAAGTCGTTCGTCGGCCCGACCAACCTGACCTACCCGCTGCCGACCATGCCGCGCAGCGAATCGCCCGAGGTGATGCCGACCTTCGCCTTCCGTCTGCAGGATATTCCCGGCCCACAGGGCGTGGCGCTGGCCGGCCAGCCGTGGAAGATCGTGCGCACCCGGCAAGCCGCTACCGACACCCCCGACAACCTGCACGCGGTGGACGCCGACGAGTGGGTGGAGGTGCTCAAGGAGGGCAGCGCCGACGGCGACGGCAAGGTCGCGTTGGACGATGCCGACTGCAAGGCGGTCTGGGATGCGGTGGCCCGCTTCCCGGGGCGCCTGTATCTGGTGCACGGCATCGACGCGATCCCGCTGCAGATGCGTCAGTTCAGTACCGGCCCGGGTGTCCGCGAGATGGTGGAAACCCTGGATGCCAACAACTACAGCAAGGACCTCCAGCTGCTGCCCGACAGCGACGCGCTGCGCGCCATCCGCCATCGGATCGAGTACGAGTTCCAGTCCCAGTTGACTGCTGCGCCCAAGCAGCGCAAGGAGATCTGAGTCATGGCCGATGGGACCAACACCAGCACCGTCGCGCGCAACGCGCTGACCTGCCAGACCGGCCAGCAGAGCACGTCCAGCCGCGACTATTACGCGCCTGCCGACCGCCAGTTCGCGCCGATCCGCGAGGGCAACGCGGTGCAATCCTATACCGACGGCCGTTCGGCCATGCATGCGATGGCCGAGGCCATCCGCGGCGCGACGAAGTTCATCTTCATTGCCGACTGGCAGATGAACTTCGATACCGAACTGACGGGGCGAGGGGATCGCGAGCACCGCGGGCGCCTCAGTGAACTACTGTTCGACGCCATCAATCTGCGTGGCGTGGATGTACGCGTGCTGCTCTACGACAGCATCGAGGCCGCTGCCTACACGCACGAAAACGAAGCCCGGACCGCGCTGTACAAGATGCGCGATGAGAACACCCCGGGCAACATCGAAGTGGGCCTGCACAACCCGGCCACCGGCCGCTCCGACGCGTTCAACATCGCGTTCTCGCATCACCAGAAAATCCTGGTGATCGACGGCAGGATCGGTTTCGTCGGCGGTCTGGACGTCGCGCACGGTCGCTGGGACGACGGCAACTTCGACGTGGTCTGTGATCCTGCGCTGCACGTCATCAACGATCACTACAACAACAGCGTGAGCAAGGCGCGCGGCATGACCGGGGACGAGTGGGAGCTCACCCGCGACGTCATGGATACCAGCCCCGATGCCGCCGGGCGGAAGCGTCCGGGGTTCGCGGCGGCCTATCTGCCCAACATGGCCACAGCGATGGACCTGCTCAAGGAGCAGTGGGAGAAGGGGGCCGCCCTGGCGGAAATCCTCGACTACGCCGACAAGGCCGGCATTCCCGACGCCGCCGAACATGCGGTGACCGAGAAGATCCGCGGCCTGGTCATTCCGGGTTACTCCACCGCCACCAGCCTGGTCCAGACCCTGGGCACCCTGCTGGAGGGCATCCAGAAAAGCCTGGCGCAGGCCGACCTGAAATACTCGGAGGTCCTCGCCTCCGGCAACCGCAGCTACGACGAACTGGGCAAGGGCAATGTCAGCGGCGCGGCCGACCATGCCTTGAATGCGGCCAAGGCCTTCGTCGACATCCAGGCCAAGGGCTTCATGGCGCGCTGGGATGAGCTGAAGGCGACCGTCGAGGCCGTCCGCGAGACCGGTGGCAAGGTGATCGACCGGGCGGGTGACTACATCGATGATCCGTCTGAAATCGGCAAAGACGTGGACAAGCTCAAGGCGGCTGCGCTGGACGCCCTGCAGAAGGCCAAGGATGCGTTCCTGGCGTTCGAGAAGTGGCTCAACGAGCCCATCGACCGCGCGCAGATGCTGCTGGATCCAGGACGCCACGCGCGCATGCCCTGGCAGGATGTGCACGCCCGGCTGGAAGGTCCGGCCGTGTTCGACATCTGCCGCAATTTCATGCACCGCTGGAACGCGATGGTCTGGCAGAACCAGCGCGGCGACCGGGCGGCGGGCCAGAAGATCCGCGACGCCACCAATGCGGGCATCCGCACCGCCAACCGCATCGGCGCCGCCATTCCCGAACAGGTCTCGTTGGCGCGCGGTCGCGAACTGACGCCGCTGTCGGGGAAATGGCTGGAGGCGATGGGTGGGCGGCAGGCACTGTTCGGCGACGTATCGCGACGCGGCACCGCGGGTGGCATCACCGTGCAGGTGGTCCGCTCGTCCGGTACAGCGCTGCATACGATGGAACGCGACGCCTGCAGGGAGCACGGCCTGGACATGAATGATGCCGGGTTGAGCCCCTACTGGGACCGGAACCAGCCCATGCGCTCCATCCAGGATGCGATGCTCAACTGCATCGAATCTGCGCAGGCCTATGTCTATGTGGAGACCCAATTCCTGATTTCAGACTGCGGCTTCTCCGATGCCGAACCCGGGCGAAAGCTGGACACCATCATCAGCGGCGGCCGTCGCGGCGAATTGACGCCGGCGCAGGACAAGAAGGCCAAGATCGCCGACCGCGGACTGGGTGCCACCCAGGGCGTCGCTGATCGACTGGGGGCTGGCAACGCGATCAAGGACATCCGCGAATTCCGGCAGGGCCAGCCGTCCGCCGCGCACAACAAGCTGGTCGCCACCCTGGCGTCGCGCATCATCAAGGCGATCGGCTGCGGCCAGGACTTCCACGTCTACGTGACCTTGCCGGTTCACCCGGAAGGCAGTCTGTTCGATGGCGCGGTGCTCAAGCAGCAGTACTGGGTGCAGCAGAGCCTGCTGCGGGGGCGCGACAGCCTCATCCGGCAGATCGCGCGCGCGCTGGTGGCACGCAAACTAAAGATCCGCCGCGAGAGCGTGAGCGAAGCCGATCTGCGGGCAGCAGTCGCCGAAGGTGGCTGGAAGGACTACCTGACGATCCTCAACCTGCGCAGCTATGGCGTGTTGAAGGACACCAACCACGACAGTTACCGCAGCGCGCCGCCCACCGCCGAGGGCAGCAACGCGAATCCGCCGCTCTATCTGGTCACCGAACAGTGCTACGTGCACTCCAAGCTGCTGATCGTCGACGATGCGGTGGCCATCATCGGCAGTGCCAACTGCAACGACCGCAGCCTGGAAGGCACCGGCGATACCGAGATCGCGGCCGTCATCGTGGACACGGAAAACAGGGTGCGCAATCTGGGCAATGGCGCGATGGTGGTGACGCGTACGTTCGCGCGCGACCTGCGTCTGCGGCTCTGGAAGAAGTTCCTCGGGAAGTCCATCGAGACGGGGGCAGTGCCAGGGCGTGTCGCCAAGGACCAGGGCTACACCAACATGGCGGGGAGCGCCTATCACCCACCGATCCGGCCGAACGCGGACGACGTATCCTTCATCGAACAGCCGGCCAGCCGTGCATGCTGGACTGCGATCCAGAAGCTCGCCGATGCCAATGCGGCGGCGTTCGAAGAGGTGTTCCAGAACGTGCCGCGCAACAGCATGGGCACCTACGATGCGGTGTTCCAGGGCTTCGCCACGGCCGGCATGGACGAGAAGCGGGAGAAGGTCCGGCGCTACATCTATGCCCAGCCATCCGATCTGCAGGCCGGCTACATGTCGGTGCCAAGTGTGATGGACGGCGAGGTAACCCGAACCGTGGGGCGGCACAATGTCAGCAAGGGCCTTGCACGACTGCGCGATGGTGCAGCGGCGGTAAAGGGGTTCTGGGTGACCATGCCGCTGGAGTGGGGGCACAACATGGACGACCCGGCCGCCGCAATGCCCAACCAGATCATTGCCGCCGTGCCGACGCACCGCGGCATCAACGACGAAGGAACACGCATGGCATCGGTCAACCCGATCAAGACGGGCACGGAGCAGGTATGAGATTCAGGCGCTGCGTGACGGGGGCGGTGTCGATCGCACTGGGAGCGATGGCGTTCCAGGCGACGGCCGCCTGTACGGACCGGACCGACCCGCTGGCGTCGCCCGTCGCAGGTGTGACCCTGGTGTTCAACGACGGCGCCGCCGCGCGGGTAGCGCTGCAGCACGGCCAGATCCAGGAAGACGGCCGTCTGCGGCAGCCGGCATTGGTGCCGTCCGCCGCCAGCCTCCCGGCGGGCCGGTTCGGTCCGGCCGAGGGCCAGGTGGTCTATCTGGAATCGGACGACAAGGGCGGCCGGCGCGTGTGCCGGCTGGAGCAATGGGAAAGCCGGGTGTACAGCCCCCTGGAGCGCGCGCAACCGGATGGAAAACCCGGTCTGCGTCGCGACCCGGCCGGCAAGGTGCAGGCGGCTTCCTCGCGTCCCATGCCCGGGCAGCAGCGAAATCCGATCCTGGCCAAACTGACTCCCCACTACTTCATGACCCGCGTCGATGCCTTCTTCTACGACGCGGGTGGGCACCTGGTCGAGGCGCGCCTGCATGAGACGCCGGAAATCACGGTGGCCAGCAATCACGCCGCGCGCTCGGTGGTGGCTGACCGGTTGACCTTCTGTGCCCGCTACGACGCGCAGGGGCGGATGACGATGGCCAGCGGCCCGAGCGAGGCAGTGAGCGTCCAGCCGGGTTTCCAGTGCAGCCAGGTCGCGCCGGACACGGCGGCGATGACCACGTATGCTTATTATCCCGACGGTACGCTGCTGTCGCAGCTTCGCACCCCGGGTCCCGGGCAGGCGGACGACGACACGGCGTCGCAGCCGCCGAGCGCGCGCGGTCGAGGGCAGGGCAACGCGTGGCTGAAAGACAAGGACGCCAGGCGCCAGGAGGCACTGTTCAATTTCATTCCGAAGCAGGGCATCTACACGTTCGCCACGCATGACATGGGATTTGCCGCCTTCGATTCCCAGCCGCCTTACGAGCAGCGCAGCACGGATGGCAGCGCCAAGCTGGCATATGACTTCCCGACCCAGCCTGTCCCGCTCTCGGTCATCGACGATCAGTTCGCCTCGCTCGACAGATACCCGCGCATCCGCACCTACCCGCATCGCAGCGGTTCCACGGTAATGGAGTTCTTCGATGCCAACCGCCGCGCACCGCGCCAGCGTCAATGGCGCGGTGCCGACCTGAACCGCCAGGAGATGTATGGCGCGAACGGCAAACTGACCCGGGTGATCCATTACGGCGGCATACCGCAGGAGGTTGCCCGGGAAGATCTCAAGCGCTACGCGGAGAGCGGCGTACTCAAGGTCACGCCCACCACCAGCGGTTACGCCAGCTATCGCGTCTACGACTACGACGCCAAGGGCAAGGAAAGCCTGGTCTTCGTCTGTTGGCAGCACGATGTGCCCAGCAACAAGCCGCTGCGCCACTTCCCGTGGTGGACGCCCGATCCCACGCCAAAGCGCAGCAAGGAAGATGCCCTGATCTACGGCATGAAGAACGTCGCCAACCGCTGCGGCACGCCGGACGGAAAGATGCTGATCCAGGGGCTCGCGCAGATCAATGCGTACATGGCCAAGCAGTACGGCTACGACGTGGAAAAGCTGAGTTACGACGACGTGCGGTAGGACATCGCAGGCACATCGACCCGCACCGGAGACGAGATGGCTTGGTCTGCATCAGCTGTGAGCGTGAAGCCCGGTGTGCTGGGTCTGCTGGTGGTGGCACTTTGGGCTACCTCGGCGCGGGCCGGCGCGGCCTGCTCGGACCGCGCCGATCTCCTCGCTTCGCCCGCGAGATGGCAACGGTGGTCAGCGTGTGTGCCGACTGGAACAATGGGAGAGCCGTGCCTACAGTCCGATGGAGCGTCCGCGGCCAGACGGCACGCCTGGCCTGCGTCGAGACGAGAGCGGCACCATACGGGCAGTTCCTTACGGATATGACGTGGAAACGCTGAGCTACGATCAGCTGCGGTGAGGCGACTGCGTAGGACCTGAGTACGCGTGACTCCTTGTGCACATGCTCGCACACGCCGGCGCCTTCCCCTCTGAGGGCAGGCACCGGCGTGCCCTGCCTGGCCGGCATCACGAGGCCTCGTGACCAGGTTGAACGCTGCTGCTTGATGACCCACGTAGGCGTCCTTGGCCACGACGCAGTGGATGCCCGCAGCACGCCCGAAAGAGGTGAGACGCCGAAGGCCGCAATGGCCCGTCAGGAGATTCTCCTGCCAGACGCGTCCCCTGCAGCGCGGCTGGGCCGCGTACGGCGACGATCCCGATCCCGGTCTTCTGCCGAGACGGCAGCGTGCCGTCGAATCCGCGCATGTCCGGGTCTGCCCTGGCCGATGACGACACCCCGTCGCGGCAGCAGGATCATGCGACCTACAGCGGCGACGACCGCTGCAATGCCTGCGATTGCGATGAAAAAGGGCAGGCAGCCCGCAGCCGTCATCCGCTGGCAGCACGACATCCCCGGCAACACGCCGCTAGGCTCCTTCGCGCGATAGCCGCTGAACTGCACGCTCGGGCGCTGCAGCCATCACGCGCTCATCCACTGCATGAACCGCGCCGCGACTCGTCGCGGTACGCCGGACGCAACAGGCTGTCCCGGCGGCCGGCACAGGTCGACGAATACAGCGGCAGTCAGTTCGGCCGCAAGGCGGAGATGTCGCGTGCGGTACTGGAGCGCGAGCCGGTCCCTGTCGGTCTGGCCCGCGTCCACCACCGTTTTTGAAGCGGGGTACAGCAGAAGCAGTCGGTACGACGGGGGCAGTTCCTGCCCGGGCTGAACACCAGGCGCGGACGGCGCAAGGAGAGGTTGATCATGGCAGATGGCACCCATACCCATAGCCGTACCGTCGCGCACACTGCGCTGACGTGCCGGAACGGTCAGCAGGGCACGTCCAGCGGGGACTACTACGCGCCGGCAGAGCGGCAGTTCGCACCGGTGCGGCACGGCAATGCCGTGCAGTCCTTCACCGATGGCTGTTCTGCCATGCATGCGATGGCAGAGGCCATCCGCCGGGCGAAGAAGTTCATCTTCATTGCCGACTGGCAGTTGAACATCGATACGGAGATGACCGAGCGCGGAGGGGGCGGAGACGGGCGGCTGAGTGAACTGCTGTTCGACGCCATCAATCATCGCGGTGTGGACGTGCGCGTACTGCTCTATGACAGCATCGAGGCGGCCGCGTACACGCACGAGAACGAGGCCCGTATCGCGCTGTACAAAATGCGCGACGACAATACCCCGGGCAACATCGAAGTAGGTCTGCAGAACCCGGCCACCGGTCGCGCCGATGCGTTCAACATCGCCTTCTCGCATCACCAGAAGATTCTCGTGGTGGATGGAGAGATCGGCTTCCTTGGTGGGTTGGATATCGCGCACGGCCGCTGGGACGACGGCAACTTTGATGTGGTCTGCAATCCGGCGCTGCATGTGCTCAACGATCACTACAACAACAGCCTGTCGCGTTCGCGCGGCATGACGACCCTGGAGGTCGATCTCACCCGAGACCGGATCGACGACAGTCTGGAGGCGTGCGGCAGGGTCCGTCCTGGCTTCGCTGCCGCGTACCTGCCGGGACTGGCGATTGCCGTTGATCGCATGAAACAGCAATGGGACGAGGGCGCGGCGCTGTCGGAACTTCTCGACTATGCCGACAAGGCCGCCATCACGCCACTGCTGGAGGAAAAGGGCAAGCAGGTACTCAGCGACGCGATCATCTCAGTGCTTCAGGAAATGGCGGACGTCAAAGGCATCTCCGAGATGATCACCGTCGTGCGGACGGTGGGCGGGGTTCTCAATGCCATCAGGATCGATCTGGACCAGGCCCGGCACCGCTATCGTGAGGTGATTGCCGCCGGCAACCGCACCGTGGACCAGGCCGGGAACGGCGATGTCACAGGTACCCTTGAGGCAGCGTCGGACATTGTGGACGCATTCACGGCCATTCACGCCAAGGATCTGGAGGACTGGATCGCAGGGAAGTCTGCGATGCTCACGCGTTACCACGGGCGTTTCGTGAAGGGGCTGGATCGGATGATGATCTACCCCGGCGATCCATCCCAGATGGACGCGGACATCGAGAAGGCCAAGGCCAAAGCGCTGGAGAAGCTCGCCAGTGCCAGAAAGAAGTGGGACGACCTTCGCACCTGGCTGGCGACCGACGTAGACCGCACCCAGGCACTGCTGGACAGCGGTCGCCAGCCGCGCATGCCGTGGCAGGACGTGCATGCCTGCATTGAGGGGCCGGCAGTCTTTGATATCTGTCGCAACTTCATGCATCGCTGGAACGCCATGCTGTGGCAGAACCAGCGTGGCGCAAGGGGCGGGGGCCGGGCAGCGGTGGGGGGCATCAATGCGGGCATCGATTGGGCGGCGGAGCATGGGAAGGCGGTACCAAGGCAGACGTCCCTGGGGCGCGGCCTGGAGCTGACGCCCCTGGGTGATGCTTGGTTGCAGCGCATGGGGGGTGCCCAGGCGCTCTTCGGAGACCTGTGCCGTCCTGGCACCGCCGGTGGAGTCAGCGTGCAGATCGTGCGCTCGTCTGGCACCGCATTGCACGACATGGAGCGCAGGGCCTGCCGCAGGTACGGCCTGGACCTGGACGACGGCAGCAATCTGACGCCCTATTGGGAGCGCGATCAACCCATGCACTCCATCCAGGACGCGATGCTCAATTGCATCGCATCGGCCAGGGCGTTTGTCTATCTGGAGACGCAGTTCCTGATCTCAGGCTGCGGCTTCTCCGATGTCGAGCCCGGACGCCCGCTGGACAGGCGCATTCGCGATAGTCGACGCGGTCCGTCCACGGAGGAGGAAGAGACCAAGGCACGGCGGATCACGCGGGGGCTGGGGATGGTGGGTGGGCCGGTGGACGCTGCGCTGCCAGGCACGCCGGTCGCGGACATGCTCGCCTTCAAGCCGGGTGTGCCATCGGCGGCGAGCAACCCACTGGTCGAAGTGATCGCCACCCGTATCGCCAAGGCGATCCGCAGCGGGACGGGCTTCCATGTCTACATCACCTTGCCGGTACACCCCGAAGGCAGCGTGACCGACGGCGCGGTGGTCAAACAGCAGTACTGGGTGCAGCAGACCTTGCTGCGAGGGCAGGACAGCCTGATCCGGCGGATCTGCCGGACGCTGGCAGCCAGGCGCCTGGGTATCCGCGATGTCAGTGTGAGCGAGGAGGATCTGCGTGCGGAACTCCGCCAAGGTGGGTGGAAGGCCTATCTGACTGTCCTGAACCTGCGCAGCTATGGCGTGCTCAAGGACACCAACCATGACCTGTACACCACGGGCCCCCGAACCGCAGGCGGCAGCGAGGCGAATCCGCCGCTCTACCTGGTGACCGAACAGTGCTACGTACACTCCAAGCTGCTGATCGTGGATGATGCGGTGGCCATCATCGGCAGCGCCAACTGCAATGACCGAAGCCTGCTGGGCAATGGCGACACGGAAATTGCGGCGGTGATCGTTGATGGCGAGGCAACGCTGCGTGATCTGGGCAACGGCCTCCACGTAGGCACGCGTGCGTTTGCACGGGATCTTCGGATGCGCCTATGGAGAAAGTTCCTGGGACTGTCGATCGACACCAGTGAGAAAATTGAGGAGATGGGCAAGCCTGATGGCTACACCCGTGCAGCGGGACGCGCTTTTCATCCTCCGATCAGCCGGCGCGAAGGTGAGACTCCATTTCTTGCCAAGCCTGCCGATCCCGTTTGCTGGACGGAAATCCAGAGGCTGGCAGACGACAACGCTGCGATCTACGAAGAGGTGTTCAGGAACGTGCCAACCGATGCCCTGCCCCGTTACGATTCAGTGCTCGAAGGGTTTCCATCTGCTGGATGGAATGAAGAGAAGAAGGCAGTGGAGCGCTATGTTCACGCGCAGCCGCCGGATCTCCAGCCGGCCTACATGGCCGCTCCAAGTGTGATGGACGGCGATGTCACCACGGTAGTGGGCTGTCACAATGTCGCCAAGGGGTTGGCTCGTCTTCGTGAAGGTGATGGAGACAGCCGGCCAGCAGTCAGAGGCTTCTGGGTAAGCATGCCCTTGGAATGGGGCCACGGCATGGATGACCCGGCATCCGCGTTGCCCAGCCAACTGATCGCTGCTGCCCCCACCCACACCGGTCTGCACACTAAAGGAACCCACATGGCCTCGGTTCTATCGACCCGCAACGGCAGGAAGCAAGGATGAGCATTGCACGCCGATTGGCGACCGCTGCGCTGCTCACGTCGGTGCTGTCTGCACAGGCGGCTGCCAACTGCTCGGACCGTGCCGATCTGCTCGTATCGCCGGTAGCCGGTGTGAGCATGGTGTTCAGAGGCGACACGCCTGGACGGGTTTGGCTGCAAGGGCCGCAGATCTATGGCGAGGGCGATCTGCGAGTTCCCGCCCTGCGTCCGGCAGTGGTGGATCTGAAAGAGGGCAAGCTTGGTTTCACCGATGGTCAAGTGGTGTATCTGGAGCCCGATGGCAAGGGTGGGAAGCGCGTGTGCCGAACTGAACGTTGGGAAAGCCGGGTCTACCAACCCTTGAGCTACGCGCACCGAGATGGCACGCCGGACCTGCGTCGTGACAGAGACAACAAGGTGCGGGCCGTTCCGTATCGCCGCTGGGCAGGCCAGGAGCGGAACCCGATCCTGGCCAAACTGACCCCGTACTACTATATGGCACGTGTGGATGCGTACTTCTACGATCAGGGCGGGCATCTGGTCGAGGCCAGGGTGCAGGAGACCGAGGATGTGAACGCACTCCGCCAGCGCTACCCCAAAGAGCTGATGATCGACCGCCTGACGTTCTGCGCGCGGTACAACGCCCAAGGGCAGTTGATCTGGACCACGGGAGGGATGTTCGAGTCGTTGGTCAATGTGCCGGGCGCGCAATGTGCCGGGCTTCAAACCGGGGAGGTGGATAGCACTTCTTATCGCTATTATGCCGACGGCAAATTGCTGTCAGAACTCAGGGTCTCGCGAGGAAGCGACGTCTCCCCAAGGACTAGCCAACGCGATGCGTCGAAGCAGGGCGAGTGGTCCGGAGGGGGCACCGCATGGTCCAACGTCCATGTTCCTCAGCGCGAGCGGTCGTCCGTGCACTTCATCTTCACGAACAAAAAGGGGATCACCCGGCTGTACGCAGAGAACATGGGGCTCGCGGCCTATGACGCGCAGCCGCCGTACAAGGAATTGTTGCGCGATCCGAACAGAAAGCTGAGGTATGACTTCCCGCAGCCGGTTCCGCTGTCCGTCGTTGATGACCACTTCGCCACCCTCGACAAGTACCCGCGTGTGCGACGCTACCCGCACCAAAGCGGTTTGAATGTCATCGAATTCTTCGATGGAAACAGTCGCACGCCTCGGCTTCGTCAATGGCGTTCGGTGGAACTCAGTCGCCAGGAGACCTACAACGCCGAGGGAAAGCTGGTCCAGGTGATCTACTCCGGTGGCCGGGCACTCAAGGTCTATCCAGAAGACCTCCGGCGCTATGCCGAAAGCGGCGTACTCAAGGTCACGCCCACCAGAAGCGGCTACGCCAGTTATCGTGTCTACACCTACGATGCCAGCGGCAAGGAGAGCCTGACCTTTGTCTGCTGGCAGCACGATGTGCCCAGCAACAGGCCGCTGCATCGTTTTCCGTGGTGGACGCCTGATCCCGCACCGACGCCCACGCGCGGCCGCGAAGCGGCGCTGATCTACGGCATGAAGAACGTCGCCAACCGCTGCGGCAGGCCGGATGGCACGATGCTGATCCAGGGGATGGGGCCGATCAACACGTATATGGCCACGCAGTTTGGATATGACGTGGAGCAGCTGGTCTACGACAAGGGGCGCTGAGGCCGGTGACGCGCTTCCGCCCCCACCCACACCGGCCTGCATGCTAAAGGAACCCACATGGCCTCGGTTCTATCGACCCGCAACGGCAGGAAGCAAGGATGAGCATTGCACGCCGACTGGCGCCCGCTGCGCTGCTCACGTTGGTGCTGTCTGCACAGGCCGCTGCCAACTGCTCGGACCGTGCCGATCTGCTCGTGTCGCCCGTCGCCGGTGTGAGCCTTATGTTCACGGGCACTACGGGCCAGTGGGTCTCCCTCTTGGGGCCGCAGACCTATGACGAGGGTACTGTGGATGTTCCCGCCCTGGTGCCGACCGTGGCGGAGCTGAAGCGGGGCATGTTGGGGGCCGCGGAAGGCCAAGCGGTGTATCTGGAGCCGGATGGCAACGGTGGACAGCGCATATGCAGGGTTGAGCATTGGGAGAACCGAACGTTCGATCGGATGCAGCCACCACAACCCGATGGCACGCCGGGGCTGCGTCATGACAGGGAAAACAAGGTGCGGGCCGTTCCGTATCGCCGCCGGCCAGGCCAGGAGCGGAACCCGATCCTGGCCAAACTGACCCCGTACTACTATATGGCACGTGTGGATGCGTACTTCTACGATCAGGGCGGGCATCTGGTCGAGGCCAGGGTGCAGGAGACCGAGGATGTGAACGCACTCCGCCAGCGCTACCCCACGGAGCTGATGATCGACCGCCTGACGTTCTGCGCGCGCTACAACGCCCAAGGGCAGTTGATCTGGACCACGGGGGAGATGAGCGAGGTCATGGCTGAGGTGCCGGGCGCCCAATGTGAGGGGCTTCAGACCGGGCGGGTGGAAACCACTTCTTATAGCTACCATGCCGATGGCAGCCTGCTGGCACGACTCTTCGTGCCGAAAAAAAGGGATGCAGCCGAGCCCAGGGGCGAAGGGCTTGCACTGGACGCGGACGAGTGGTGGGGGCAGGGTACCGCATGGCCCAGCGCCTCTGTCCCGCAGCACGAGCGGAAGCTCGTGTATTTCGGCTTTACGAACAAGGCGGGAATCCTCGGGCTGTACACCGAAAACACGGGGCTCGCGGCCTATGACGCGCAGCCGCCGTACAAGGAATTGTTGCGCGATCCGAACAGAAAGCTGAGGTACGACTTCCCGCAGCCGGTTCCGCTGTCCGTCGTTGATGACCACTTCGCCACCCTCGACAAGTACCCGCGTGTGCGACGCTACCCGCACCAAAGCGGTTTGAATGTCATCGAATTCTTCGATGGAAACAGTCGCACGCCTCGGCTTCGTCAATGGCGTTCGGTGGAACTCAGTCGCCAGGAGACCTACAACGCCGAGGGAAAGCGGGTCCAGGTGATCTACTCCGGTGGCCGGGCACTTAAGGTCTATCCAGAAGACCTCCGGCGCTATGCCGAAAGCGGCGTACTCAAGGTCACGCCCACCAGAAGCGGCTACGCCAGTTATCGTGTCTACACCTACGATGCCAACGGCAAGGAGAGCCTGACCTTTGTCTGCTGGCAGCACGATGTGCCCAGCGACAGGCCGCTGCATCGTTTTCCGTGGTGGACGCCTGATCCCGCACCGACGCCCACGCGCGGCCGCGAAGCGGCGCTGATCTACGGCATGAAGAACGTCGCCAACCGCTGCGGCAGGCCGGATGGCACGATGCTGATCCAGGGGATGGGGCCGATCAACACGTATATGGCCACGCAGTTTGGATATGACGTGGAGCAGCTGGTCTACGACAAGGGGCGCTGAGGCCGGTGGCAACACTGCAAGCCCGCCCGCGCCTCCTTCACGGCTGACCACCGGGTCGCGAGGCAGCATGGTGCGGTCCGCACCGATCGGTACCTGTGATGGCTGCTTCGCTCTGCTCCCGCCTGCTTCGTCTCGGTGTGCCGGCGGCACTGCTGCTCCTCGCCGCCTGCCGGCCGGCGCCCCCCGAGGCCTTGGGCACGCTCGAATGGGACCGGATCACGGTGCCGTCGCCGGCGGCCGAAACCATCGTGGCGGTGTCCGTGCGCGAAGGCCAGCGCGTGCCGGCCGGTGCGCCCCTGCTGCAGTTGGAGACCACCCGCACGGCCGCGCAGATGGCCGCGCTGCAGGCGCAGGCGCAGCGCGCCGGGCAGGCACTGGAGGAACTCGAACACGGGCCACGGGTGGAGGAGGTCGCGCAGGCCCGCGCAAACGTGGCCGCCGCCAGGGCGCAGGCCGTGGACGCAGCGGCGTACTACGCCCGGCTGCAGCCGCTCGGCCAGCAGCGGCTCGTGGCGGCCGCCGACGTGGATCGCGCGCGTGCCGCCGCCGGCAATGCCGACGGCCTCGTGCGTGCGGCCGAGCAGGCGCTGCTGGCACTGGAACACGGCACGCGTGTCGAGCAGATCGGGCAGGGCGCCGCAGCGCTGGAGGCCGCGCAGGCGCAGCAGGCCGAGCAGGCCGTGACCCTGCGCAAGCTGGCGCTGGTCGCGCCGCGCGCTGGCGTGGTGGACGCGTTGCCGTATCGGCTCGGCGACCAGGCCCCGGTCGGTGCGCCGCTGGCGGTACTGCTGGTGGGCAAACATCCCTACGCACGTGTCTATCTGCCATCGCCGCTGCGAACGTCGGTGGCCGTCGGCTCGGGCGCGCAGGTGTACGTGGAGGGCCGGGAGACAGCGTTGTCCGGACGGGTCCGCGCGGTCCGCAGCGATCCGGTGTTCACGCCGTACTACGCGTTGAGCGGCGATGACGCCGCCCGCCTGAGCTACCTGGCCGAGATCGAACTGATCGACACCGATGCCGCCACGCTGGCGCGACTGCCGGCCGGGCTGCCGGTGCGGGTGACATTCTGATGGCCGTCGACCCCGTCGACCCCGTCGACCCCGTCGACCCCGTCGACCCCGTCGACCCCGTCGACCCCGTCGCCGCCCAGCCATCCGAGCCGGCAACGGGCAAGGGCGGGCAGGACGACCTGGCCATCCGGGCGCGCGGGCTGACCAAGCGCTTCGGTGCACTGGTGGCGGTCGACCATGTGGACCTGAGCGTGCCGCGCGCCGCTGTCTACGGCTTCCTCGGCCCCAACGGATCGGGCAAGTCCACCACCATCCGCATGCTGTGTGGCCTGCTGACCCCGTCCGAGGGCGACATCGAGGTGCTCGGTCTGCGCATTCCCGAGCAGGCCGAAGCGCTGCGGCGGCGCATCGGCTACATGACCCAGCGGTTCTCGCTGTTCGAGGACCTGACCGTGCGCGAGAACCTGGAGTTCCTCGCGGCGGTGCAGGACATGCCGCGCGCCGACGCGCGACGACGTATTGGAGAGCTGGTCGAGCAGTACCACTTCCAGGACCGCCAGACGCAGTTGGCCGGCACCCTCAGTGGCGGCCAGAAGCAACGGCTGGCCCTGGCCGGCGCGGTGATCCAGTCGCCGGAGCTGCTGTTCCTGGATGAACCCACCAGTGCGGTGGACCCGGAGTCGCGGCGCGACTTCTGGGAAAAGCTGTTCGACCTGGCCGACACCGGCACCACGCTGCTGGTGTCCACGCACTACATGGACGAAGCCGAGCGCTGCCATCGCCTGGCGATTCTGGATCAGGGCGTGCTGGTGGCTGATGGCAGCCCGGCCACGCTCACCGCCGCGCTGGAAGGACGTACGTTGGCGGTTTCGGCGCCGGAGCCGCGTCAGGCACAACGGGTGCTGGCGGCCGTGCCGGGGGTGCTCAGTGTGGCGCAGATCGGCAACAGCCTGCGGGTGCTGCTGGCGGCGCAGGACGATGCGCAGGGCAGGCTCGAGGCAGCCCTGCGACGCGGCGGCCAGCAGGCCGAGGTGACGCCGGTGGCGGCCAATCTGGAGGATGTCTTCGTCTCGGCCACGCGCGGACGCGAGGGTGGCCAGGCCGGGGACAGGGCGGCGTGAGTCTGCGCCGGCTCTGGGCAATCATCCTCAAAGAGCTGCGGCAGATGCGGCGCGACCGTATCACCCTGGCCATGATCGTCGGTATTCCGGTCATGCAGCTGGTGCTGTTCGGCTATGCGATCAACCTCAATCTGCGCAACCTGCATGCCGGGATTGCCGATCAGGCCGGGACCGCCGCGTCACGCGCGCTGGTGATGGATATGGTGGCGACCGGGGTGATCGCACCCACGTTGGCCGCGCGGACGCCGGATGAGCTGATGGCAGCGCTGCGGCACGGCCAGATCAGCGTGGGCGTGGTGATTCCGCCCGACTTCGAGCGCCGCCGCTTCGAGGGGCGCGAGGCGGTGCAGGTGCTGGTGGACGGCAGCGACACCGTCGTGCAGAGCGCGGCGATCCAGCTGGCGCAGGTGCCACTGGACAGCCAGCCGCTACGCAACGACCGGCCGCTGCGCAGCGGCGCGGTGGGCGGGGGCGGGCAGATCAGCGTGGTTGCGTTCTACAACCCGCAGCGGCGCTCGGCGGTGAACATCGTGCCGGGTCTGATCGGCATCATCCTGACCATGACGATGGTGATGTTCACGGCGGTGGCGATCGTGCGCGAACGCGAACGCGGCAACATGGAGTTGCTGATCGCCACACCGTTGAGCCGCAGCGAGCTGATGATCGGCAAGGTGCTGCCGTATGCGGCGATCGGTCTGATCCAGACCACGCTGGTGCTGCTGCTGGGCCTGTGGCTGTTCGAGGTGCCGATCCGCGGCAGCGTGGTGGACGTCTATCTGGCGGCGATGCTGCTGATCACCGCCAACCTCACCCTGGGCCTGCTGATCTCGACCAAGGCGCAGTCGCAGTTCCAGGCCATGCAGATGACCATGTTCGTGTTCCTGCCGTCGATCCTGCTGTCCGGTTTCATGTTCCCGTTCGCGGGCATGCCGCGAACGGTGCAGTGGCTGGCCGAGGTGCTGCCGCTGACGCACTTCCTGCGCCTCATCCGCGGCATCATGCTGCGCGGCGCGCGGATCTGGGAGCTGTGGCCGGAGGTGCTGGCGCTGCTCGCCTTCATCGCGGTGATGATGACCCTGGCGATCCTGCGCTTCCGCAAACGCCTGGATTGAGTGGATGCCGACCGGCGGTCGGCACGCTCCCTCAGGCGACGACCATCCGTCCGCGCAGCGAATTGCTGTACGCCTCGGTGATCTCCACATCCACGAACTGGCCGATCAGACGCGGGTGCCCCGCGAAGTTCACCGAACGCATGTTCTCGCTCTTGCCGGTCAGTTCATCCGAGTTGCGCTTGGACGGCCCTTCCACCAGCACGGTCTGCACCGTGCCGACCATCTTCTCGGAGATCGCCGCAGCCTGCGCGTTGATCCGCGCCTGCAGGCGCGACAGGCGCGCGTGCTTCTCGGCGTCGCTGATCGTGTCTTCCAGGTCGGCCGCCGGGGTGCCGGGGCGGCGCGAGTAGATGAACGAGAAGCTCTGGTCGAAACCGATGTCTTCGATCAGCTGCATGGTCTTCTCGAAATCGGCCTCGGTCTCGCCCGGGAAGCCGACGATGAAGTCCGAACTGATCGAGATGTCCGGCCGCACCGCGCGCAGCTTGCGGATTTTGGACTTGAACTCCAGCGCGGTGTAGCCCCGCTTCATCGCCGACAGCACCCGGTCGCTGCCGGCCTGCACCGGCAGGTGCAGGAAGTTGGCCAGCTGCGGCACGTCGCGGTAGGCGTCCACCAGCGAGTCGCTGAACTCCAGCGGGTGCGAGGTGGTGAAACGGATCCGGCCAACCCCGTCGATCTCGGCGATGGTGCGGATCAGCAGGCCCAGGTCGGCGAACTCGCCCTCGCCATACGGGCCGCGGTAGGCATTGACGTTCTGGCCCAGCAGGTTGATTTCGCGCACGCCCTGTGCGGCCAGTTGCGCCACTTCCACCACCACGTCCTCGAACGGGCGGCTGACCTCGGTGCCACGGGTGTAGGGCACCACGCAGAACGAGCAGTATTTGGAGCAGCCTTCCATGATCGACACGAAGGCCGAGCCACCATCGGCACGCGGCTCAGGCAGACGATCGAACTTCTCGATTTCCGGGAAACTGATGTCGACCTGGGACCGGCCCGATGCACGGCGCTGGCGGATCAGCTCCGGCAGGCGGTGCAGCGTCTGCGGGCCGAACACCAGGTCCACGTGCGGGGCGCGCTTGATGATCGCCTCGCCCTCCTGCGACGCCACGCAGCCGCCCACGCCGATGATCACGCCCCGGCCGTTGTTCTTCAGCGCCTTCCAGTAGCCGAGCTGGCTGAACACCTTCTCCTGCGCCTTCTCGCGGATCGAGCAGGTGTTCATCAGCAGCACGTCGGCCTCGGACGGGTCGTCGGTCAGCTCCAGCCCTTCTTCGGCGGCCAGCACGTCGGCCATCTTGGCCGAGTCGTACTCGTTCATCTGGCACCCGTGGGTCTTGATGTACAGCTTGCCGCGGACGGGGCCGGTGACGGCCGGCCTGGCGCCGGGCAGCGGCAGCAGGTCGGGGCGGGGAGGGGTGGAGGGCACGGCGGAGCCGGCCGACGTCGGCACGGTCGAAGCTGGCGTCCCGGTCATGGCGCTTATTCCAGTCGGGTGGGCGGGCAGGCAGCCTGAACGGCTGCGGTGAGCCGCCCATTGTACCGGGTATCTGCCGGTCAGACCGGCGCCCGTCCCGCCCGCAGGCCGTCCCGGACGCCCCGATCCGTGACGTGCATCGGCTCCTGGGATACCCGGCCCGTCAAAGACTTGGCAAGCCGGGGTGAAACGGAGACACTCCGCTGCATGAAGGGGATCTTGGGGATCTTTGCGCTGGCCTTGGCTGCGCTGACCGCTGTGCCGGCCAGTGCGGGCACGCTGTACAAGTGCGTTGGCGCCGACGGCATTCCCAGCTACGTAAGCAAGCGCGTCTCCGCCGCGAGCTGCAGTGTGGTCAGCAGCTACCGTCCGGACCGCAGTGCGCCCCGCCGCCAGGCCGTGGCCGCGCCGGTCCCGCCGCCTGCGCCGGTGGCGCAGGCCGTCGCGGCCGCTCCGGCCGATGGCGCCAACGCCGGCACCGCGATCACCGCCACGGCATCGGCAGCGCCCGCCGCGACGGTGCTCAGCGCCCCGTCCGCGCCCGCCGCGCGCAAGGGCAAGGCCCAGCGCGTGGTCAACGGGCAGGTCTACACGTATATGAAGGATGGCGTGCGCCACTACACAAGCGCCCGTCCGGCGCAGGTGGCCAGCCTCGGCCAGGTGCGTACGATCCACTACAGCTTCATCGAGCGCTGCTATGCGTGCGGTGCCCAGCCGGGCGTCAACTTCGGCTCGGTGCGGCTCAATACCACCGCCTTCCAGGCCGAGATCGCCGCCGCCGCGCGCGAGTTCGGGGTCGAGGAAGCGGTGGTCCGCGCCATCATCCACGCCGAGTCGGCCTACAACCCCACCGCGCTCAGCCGCGCCGGCGCGCAGGGCCTGATGCAGCTGATGCCGCCCACTGCCCGCCGCTTCGGGGTCACCGACTCGTACGATGCCGCGCAGAACATCCGGGGGGGCGTGCAGTACCTGTCGTGGCTGCTCAAGCGCTTCAACGGCAACCTGACCCTGGCCGCGGCCGGCTACAACGCGGGTGAGGGTGCGGTGGACCGCCACGGCGGCGTACCGCCCTACAGTGAAACCCAGTATTACGTGAAGCGCGTTGCCCTGCTGGCCGACCGCTATCGGGGCGCGACAGCGTCCACGCAGTAGTGCCCGCTGGCCGCTTCGCCGCACGCCGAGACCGTCCGGAAGTGCCGGCTGCTGGCCGGCCCGACCGTTTCGCGCGTGACAGATCTTCGGCGGATGATCTGCGCGTTGTGTCGCTGAGTCAGGTTCCGCTATAGTCGGCTCTGATTCATCGTGGACTGGCCCCCACCGGTCTGCTGGCAGCCTCAAGCTACCTAAATCAATATCGGAGTGCCGGATGGCCAACGATGGGGTAAACGATCCAGTCAATACTGGACGTCGACGGTTTCTGTCAGCAACCACTGCGGTGGTTGGCGCGGTCGGCGTCGGATTTGCAGCGGTACCGTTCATCAAGTCCTGGAATCCCAGCGCCCGCGCCAAACTGGCCGGGGCGCCGGTGATCGCCGACATCAGTGCCCTGCAGGAAGGCCAGCGTCTGGTCCTGGAGTGGCGAGGGCAGCCGATCTGGATCGTCAAGCGGTCCAAGGCGATCCTCGATGCGCTGCATGGTCTGGACGGTCGCCTGAAAGATCCCGAGTCGGGCGAGAAGGAACAGCAGCCGGACTACGTGCTCAAGCAGAACCCCGAATTCCGTGCGATCAAGGCCGATGTCTCGGTCCTGGTCGGGCTGTGCACCCATCTGGGCTGCTCACCGGAAATGGTGGCCGAGATCCGTCCCGAGCCGTATGACCCGCAGTGGAAAGGGGGGTACTTCTGCCCCTGCCACAAGTCGCGCTTCGACATGTCCGGTCGCGTGTTCAAGGATGTTCCGGCGCCGATCAACCTGCTGGTGCCGCCGCACCACTACCAGGATGACAACACCATCATCATCGGCGTTGACCCGCAGGGGGCGGCTTGAGCATGGCCAATATCCTTACCCGCACCGCCACGGGCGTTGCCGACTGGGTCAATGCGCGCGCACCGGGCCTGATGCCGGTGTACCGCAAGCATGTGAGCGAGTACTACGCACCGAAGAACTTCAACCTCTGGTACTACTTCGGTTCGCTGGCGCTGCTGATCCTGGTCAATCAGATCGTGACCGGCATCTTCCTCACGATGCACTACAAGACCAACGCGGCCGAAGCGTTCGCCTCCATCGAATACATCATGCGCGATGTCGAGTGGGGCTGGCTGATCCGCTACATGCATTCGACCGGCGCCTCACTGTTCTTCATCGTGGTCTACCTGCACATGTTCCGCGGCCTGCTGTACGGCAGCTACCAGAAGCCGCGCGAGCTGGTGTGGATCCTCGGCATGCTGATCTACCTGGTGCTGATGGCCGAAGCCTTCATGGGTTACGTGCTGCCGTGGGGCCAGATGTCGTTCTGGGGCGCCAAGGTGATCATCTCGCTGTTCGGTGCCATTCCGGTGATCGGCAACGGCCTCACCGAATGGATCATGGGCGACTACCTGCCGAGCGATGCCACGCTCAACCGCTTCTTCGCGCTGCACGTGATCGCCCTGCCGCTGGTGCTGCTGCTGCTGGTGGTGCTGCACCTGGGGGCGCTGCACGAAGTGGGCTCCAACAATCCCGATGGCGTGGAGATCAAGAAGGGGCCCAAGGGCAACCGCTGGTCGGCCACGGCACCTGCGGACGGGATTCCGTTCCATCCGTACTACACGCTCAAGGACGGCGTGGGCGCCGGCTTCCTGCTGGTCATCGCCGCGTTCATCATCTTCTTCGCCCCGGCGTTCGGCGGCCTGTTCCTCGAACACGACAACTTCACCGAGGCCAACCGCCTGGTAACGCCCGAGCACATCAAACCGGTCTGGTACTACACCCCGTACTACGCGATGCTGCGGGTGGTGCCGAACAAGCTGGGCGGGGTGATCGTGATGTTCTCGGCGATCGCGATCCTGTTCCTGGTGCCGTGGCTGGATCGGGCCCGGGTCAAGTCGTACCGCTACCGGGGCCTGCTCTCGCGCGGTCTGCTTGGCATGTTCGCGGTCTGCTTCGTCTGGCTGGGCGTGATCGGGTCCGGCCCGGGCACCGATGTGCATGAAACCTACATCGGGCGGGTGTTGACCTTCCTGTACTTCGCCTTCTTCATCACCATGCCGCTATGGACCAAGCTGGACAGGACCAAGCCGGTACCGGACCGGGTGACCACGCATGACTGACCACTGGATTGTCCGGCTGGCCTGCGCGGCCGCCCTGCTGCTGGCCAGCACCCTGGCCGGTGCCGCCGAGGGCGGCAAGACGCTGCAGGCCGGCAACGACCTCAGCGACCGCGCCTCGCTGCAGCGCGGCGCGCAGCTCTACATGAACTACTGCTCGGGCTGCCACGCACTGAAGTACCTGCGCTACTCGCGCATGGCCGAGGATCTGGGGCTGAGCGAGGAGGAGGTGATGAACAACCTCAACTTCACCGGCACGCCGATCGGCGAACCGATCCCGGTATCGATGCCCAAGGCGCCGGCGGAGAAATGGTTCGGCAAGATGCCGCCGGACCTGAGCCTGATTTCGCGTGTGCGGGGCAGCGACTGGGTGTACACCTATCTCAAGTCTTTCTATCTGGACCCCTCACGCCCGCTGGGATGGAACAACACGCTGTTCCCCAATGCGTCCATGCCCAACCCGCTGTGGGAAATGCAGGGCCTGCAGCACGCCGTGCACGGCAAGCCCGACGCACCCGGTGCCGACGCGCCGGTGATCGGGCTCAAGCTCGCACAGCCGGGCAATGTCGACCCCGGCCAGTACGACCAGACGGTACGCGACATCACCAACTTCCTGGAGTACGCCGGCGAGCCGGCGGCACTGAAGCGGCAGAAGCTGGGGGTGTGGGTCATCCTTTTCCTGGCGTTCCTGACCTTCCTGGTCTATCTGCTGAAGAAGGAATACTGGAAGGACGTGCACTGAACGGGGAGTGCGCCGGCGCTGCGATTCATGGCTACCGGCATGAGACGCATGGCCTATTGGCTTTTGTGATGTGCAGTTGCACACTCGGGTACTGTGACGACTGCCAGCACTGGGCTGGTGGCGCCGATACGACCGGCGGTTTCCGGTCGTTGGAGAGCCTTTGATGGCGGCGAGCGTACGCATGCGGAATACCCTGACGCTGTTTTCCTCGAACGACGATGTCCTGTGCCATCGCGTGCGGCTGGTGCTGGCGGCCAAGGGCGTCACTTACGACCTCGTTCCGGTCGATCCGCAGAATCCGCCCGAGGACCTCATCGACCTCAATCCGTACCACTCGGTGCCCACCCTGGTGGAGCGTGAGCTGGTGCTGTATGCGGCGTCGGTGGTCAGCGAGTATCTGGACGAACGTTACCCGCATCCGCCGCTGATGCCGGTCGATCCGCTGTCCCGTGCGCGCATCCGTCTGGCCATGCTTCGCATCGAGCACGACTGGGTGCCGCAGGTGCAGGCCATCCAGCTGGGCAACAAGACCCAGGCCGAAGCCGGCCGCAAGCGCCTGCGCGAGCTGTTGACCAGCGCAGTGCCGCTGTTCAAGGCCAGCAAGTTCTTCCTGAACCCGGAAATGAGCCTGGCCGACTGCGCAATGGCACCGATCATCTGGCGCCTGCAGTCCCTGGACGTGGCGCTGCCCAAGGATGGCAAGTCGATCGAGGATTACGGCAACCGCATTTTCCGCCACCCCGGCTTCATCCGCAGCCTGACCGACCAGGAAAAGAAGCTGCGCGATCTGCCCACCTGAGCCGCGCGCGCCGCTGTCGGCGACTGCATCGACGCTTTACGCCCCGCGCGCCGATGCTGACCGGTGCGGGTGCTGGCGCGTACACTTGCACCAGGCAATCCGGATCAAGAGCAGCCGAGCACGGCTCGGCTCTACCACATGACTGAAGACACTTTCCGCATGACCAGCCACCGCCCGTACCTGTTGCGGGCCTTGGTGGAATGGATCAACGACAATGACCTGACCCCGCATATCCTGGTCGACGCGGGCATGCCCGGCGTGCAGGTTCCGCAGAGCGCGGTGAAGGATGGCCGGGTGGTGCTGAATATCGCCGAGCGCGCTGTGGTCCGGCTGCACATCGACAACGAGAGCGTGAGCTTCTCGGCGCGGTTCTCCGGCACCAGTTATCCGGTGCAGGTGCCGATCTCGGCCGTGCTGGCGGTCTATGCCCGCGAAACCGGGCAGGGCATGGCGCTGCCGGACGATATCCCGGGCCACGACCCGGGCCCGGACGACGAACTCCCGCCGGACGATTCCCCGACGCCGCCGGACGACGCACCGCCCAAGCCCACTGGCCGCCCGCACCTGCGCGTGGTCAAGTAACGCACCCCGTAGAGCCGGGTTCTACCCGGCTGGTGGTGCCCGTATCCAACATGCAGCCGGGCAGCAGCAGCCGGGTAGAACCCGGCTCTACGGACGCATCACACGTCTTCGGCGTCGCGGGTCTCCACATCGCGGCGGATCTCGCTGATCCGGGCTGCTGACGGCCCGACGAAGGCGACCAGCTGGTCGCCGCGCAGCACCATGCGGCCGCTGTGGCGGTCCACGCCGTCGTGCGAATACTCGAACTTGAAGGTGCGCTCCCAGCCCAGCCAGCCCGTTTCTTTGCGCACCACGCGCAGGCCGGTGGCATGCACGCTCTGGTCCAGCCACTGCACGTTGGCGGCGTTGCACGCATTGCGGCCAAGTTCGCCGGCGCGTTCGGCGGCGGCGCGCGAGGAGTTCCAGAAGGCGTAGACAAACGCGCCGGCAATCATCAACAGGATCAGGCTGGGCATCGGCGGCTCGGTACGATCAGGGCAGGTGGCCTTCAAAGATGGCGACGAATGCGGCGCGGATCAAGCCGCCCGCGGCGACGCGATCACCGTGTCGTCGTCGTGGGAGGCGGCGGAGCGGGACGCTGCGGCGCGATCTGTGGCGTGGACGGGGCATCCGGTAGCGGCGGCGCAGTCACGCCCGCAGGGTCCGGGGCGACCACCGGCAGCGCGGCCGGCGTCGCTGCCACCAGCTTCAGCAGCGCGGCCCAGTCCTGCCGGTTGAAGCTGCATTCGTCTTCCCGGCCCGGCGTGCAGCCCGGGTCCACGCCGTCGCCGGCGCTGGCCTTGGCCGGTGGCAGCTCGATGCGGCCGCTGCGGTCCAGCGACAGCTTGCGCATCGCCACCGTGTTCATCACGTTGCCGCCGACCAGGTACAGGGTCCGGTCGCCGCCCACGTTGGCGGCGATCACTACTTCGCAGTGTGACTTCCAGTGCGCTGCCCCGCCGCTGGCGAGGGACTGCACCAGGCCGCTGTAGCTCAGCGTCTGGCGGCGATCGCGCAGGAAGCAGAGCAGATCGCCCGGGGCGGGTTTGTCCTGCGCCGGATCGGTCATGCGGTACGGCCCGCTGTTCTGGTACGCAGCGCGGATGTAGTCGATGTGGCGCGGCGAGCGGGTGAAGCCGGGCACGCCGGCGCGTGTCATCACCCAGGAAATGAAGGCCGCCGACCACGGGTTGTCGATCAGGAACGCGCGGCAGTCGCTGTCGGTGTAGCGGGTGCCGAGCGGGGCCATGCAGCTGGACGCGCCGGGCTGGTCGCCCATTGGTGACAGCGTCCCGCTCTCACGCCAGTAGCCCACCACCCGCTGCCAGGCGATCAGCCCGTTGTCGGCCAGGTGCTCGCGCTCGGCTTCGGTGACGCTCAGGCTGGCCGCGCGCCCGTCGCGGTCGATGAAGGGGCGGAACCAGAGCCGGTGTTCATTGCAGGCGGTCTGTACGATGTTCACCGCCAGCGGACTCAACCCGTAGCGTGGCGGGATGTCGCAGACTTCGGCGGCCGACGCGGTGGCCGGCATCAGCATCGCCAGCGGCGACAAGCATGCAAGCAGAGACAGGGGGCGCATGCGCGCTCTCCGGGTGGGGGCAACACGAGCCTCGCAGACCCGGGCTGCCGACGCCGTGAACGTGGGGGGCGGTGGGGCCGACCGATGACCGGCACGCGCCGCGTCAGCCTGGCGGCGGCCCCAGCTTCAGCGACAGGTCGATCGCCTGCACGTGCTTGGTCAGTCCGCCGATCGAGATGCAGTCCACACCGTCCTCGGCAATGGCGCGCAGCCCGGCCAGGTCCACGCTGCCGGAGACTTCCAGAGGAATCCGGCCGGCGGCGATGCGCACCGCCTCGCGGCGCAGGTCGGCGTCGAAGTCGTCGATCAGGATGCGCTCGCAGCCTGCCGCCAGCGCGTCGCGCAGCTGCGTCAGGTCTTCGACCTCGACCACCAGCGGCAGATCGGGCCACTGCGCACGCGCTGCCTGCACCGCAGCGGTCAGCGAGCCGGCCGCGCGGATGTGGTTCTCCTTGAGCATCACCGTGTCGAACAGCCCCAGGCGATGGTTGTCGCCGCCGCCGCAGCGGACCGCGTACTTCTGCGCCATGCGCAGCCCCGGCAGGGTCTTGCGGGTGTCCAGGATGCGGGTGCCGGTGCCGGCCACCGCCGCGACGTAGCGCGCCGTGGTGGTCGCCGTGCCGGACAGCGTCTGCAGGAAGTTCAGCGAGGTGCGTTCGGCACTGACCAGGCTGCGGTTGCGGCCGTGCAGGATCGCCAGCACGGTGCCGGCCCGGACGGCATCGCCCTCGGCCACGCGCCAGTCGATGGTCACGTCCGGATCAAGCGCGCGGTGGGTGGCGTCGAACCACGGCCGGCCGGCGATCACCGCGTCCTGCTTGCACAGCAGGTACGCGCAGTCCGGGCGGTCGGGCAGCAGGGCGGCGGTGACATCACCGGTGCCGATGTCTTCCGCCAGCGCACGGGCGACATCCTCGGCCACCACGGCCGCGGACGGGACGGGCAACGGAGCCGGGCTCATTTTTCCGGGAAATCGGCGATCTGCGCCGTCTCGATGGCCTCCTCGGCCAGCAGCACCGGAATGCCGTCATCGACACGGAACACCTGCTTGCGGTCACGCGTCAGCAGCGCTTCGCGCAGGGGCTGGGTCTGGGGGCTGCCGTCGGCCTTGGCCACGCCGCCGGCACCGATGGCGCGGTTGAGCGCGTCGAGGGCCTTGGCATCGAGCAGGGACAGGGGCTGGCGCGTGTCGGGCGAGCACAGCAGGTCGAGCAGCTTGCGGTCCATGATTCTTCGTCTTGCGTGGAAGATGGCTAGAATACGTCTTTAAGGCAGGTGACGGCCAATGACCCCCAACCAAACCGCGCCGCTCGTCGGCATCGTCATGGGTTCCCGCTCCGACTGGGAAACCATGCAGCACGCAGCCCAGAAGCTCGATTCGCTGGGTGTTCCCTACGAAGTGAAGGTGGTATCGGCGCACCGCACGCCGGACGTGCTGTTCACCTACGCCGAGCAGGCCGGGCCCCGGGGCCTGCGGGCGATCATCGCCGGCGCCGGCGGCGCCGCGCACCTGCCGGGCATGATCGCGGCCAAGACCGCCGTGCCGGTGCTGGGTGTGCCGGTGCAGTCCAAGGCCCTCAACGGCATGGATTCGCTGCTGTCGATCGTGCAGATGCCGGCCGGCATTCCGGTTGCCACCTTCGCCATCGGCAATGCCGGCGCGTCCAATGCGGCGCTGTTCGCCGCCGCCATGCTGGCCTCGGACCAGCCGGCCATCGGCCAGGCGCTGGAGGCCTTCCGCGCCCGCCAGACCGAAGACGTCATGGCCCACGACGACCCGCGTCAATGAGCATGAAGACTGTCGGAATCCTGGGGGGCGGCCAGCTGGCGCGCATGATGGTGCTGGCCGGCGCGCCGCTGGGGCTGCGTTTCGAGTTGTTCGACCCGGCTGCCGATGCCTGTGGCGCCCAGGTGGCGCCGCTGCAGGTGGCCGCCTTCGAGGACGAGGCCGCGCTGGCCGCGTTCGCGGCGCGGGTGGACGTGGTGACGTTTGATTTCGAGAATGTTCCCGCGCACAGCGCCCGCTTCCTGGCCGAGCGCGTGCCGGTGTATCCGAACCCGGATGCGCTGGCCGTGGCCCAGGACCGGCTCAGCGAAAAAACCCTGTTCCAGCAGCTGGGCATTCCGCTGCCGCCGTTCGCCGATATCCGCAGCCGCGACGAGCTGGCTGCCAGGGTCGCCGAGTTCGGCATGCCCTGCATCGTCAAGACGCGCCGCCTGGGCTATGACGGCAAAGGTCAGTTCCGCATCCGCAGTACCGCCGACATCGACGCCGCCTGGGCCACCCTGGGCGATTACGTCGACCGCACCGGCCTGATCCTGGAGGGGTTCGTTGCCTTCGACCGCGAGGTCAGCGTGGTGGCCGTCCGTGGCCGCGACGGCGAGTTCCGCGCCTGGCCGGTGACCGGCAACTGGCACGTCGATGGCGTGCTGTCGGCCAGCGTGGCGCCGGCACGGCTGAGCCAGGCCCAGCATGAAGCCGCCATCGGCCATGCGCGGGCGCTGGCCGAACGCCTGGACTATGTCGGGGTGTTCGCGCTGGAGCTGTTCTGCCGCGGCGAGGAGCTGCTGGTCAACGAGATGGCGCCACGCGTGCACAACTCCGGCCACTGGACCATCGAGGGCAGTGAGACCTCGCAGTTCGAGAACCACCTGCGCGCGGTGCTCGGCCTGCCGCTGGGCGACACGCGCATGCTGGGCCATGCCTGCATGCTCAATTGGCTGGGCGCGATGCCCGATGCCGCGGCGGTACTGGCGCAGTCCGGCGGACACTGGCACGACTACGGCAAGCAGCCGCGCGACGGCCGCAAGGTCGGCCATGCCACGCTGCGCGACGATGATGCCCTGCGGCTGGCCGGGATGCTGCAGACGGTTGGCGGGCTGCTCGATCGCAACGCCCAGGTCGCCCCGGTGATCGACACACTGCGCGGCTGACCGGCAGGTCAGGGCCGCTGCCCGCCTGCGGTGGGTGCCGGCACGCGCCAGCACCCACGGGGAGCCGTCAGTCGCGCAGCTGCGACGCCACGAAGTCCCAGTTGACCAGTTTCCAGAATGCCTGCAGGTAGCGCGCGCGCTCATTCTGGTAGTCGGTGTAGTACGCGTGTTCCCATATATCGCACGCCAGCAGCGGGGTGCTGTTGCCCGTCAAAGCCGTGCCGGCGTTGCGCGTGGTCTGGATCGCCAGCGCGCCGCCGGGGTGCTGCACCAGCCAGACCCAGCCGGAGCCGAACAGGCCCAGCGCGGCCTGGTCGAACTCGTCGCGCAGGCGGCGCATATCGCCGAAATGGCGGGTCACCAGCTCGGCCAGGCGCCCCTGTGGATCGCCGCCGCCGCGTGGATGCAGGCAATGGAAGTAGAAACCGTGGTTCCAGGCCTGCGCGGCCGCGTCGAACAGGCTGCCCTGGCTGTGCCGGACCAGCTCGTCCAGGGCCAGGTCCTCCAGGTCGGTGCCGGCGATGCGGGCGTTGACCGCGTCGAGGTAGGCGCGGTAATGCCGACCGTGGTGCAGGTCCAGGCTCTCGGCCGACAGATGCGGTTGCAGGGCGGTGCGGTCGTAGGGCAGGCGGGGCAGTTCGAAGGGCATGGTCACCACGGGCAGGGAGGGGGCGCCGTATGCGGGGCCAGTAGGCTTACAATGGCAGGCGAGGGAAGTCTAGCCGACCGGTGAGGTCGGGTTGTCCCACATTGGAGGGAGAGTCGTAGTGGCGGTGATGCAGCAAATCCAGGCCGAAGTCGAACGTTACCCCCTCGTGCTGTTCATGAAGGGCACCCCGCAATATCCGATGTGCGGCTATTCCAGCCGCGCCATGCAGGCGCTGATGGCGGCCGGCGCGGTCGCGCTGCGCACGGTCAACGTGCTCGAAGAGCCGGAGATCCGCGCCAATCTGCCGCGTTTCTCGAACCTGCCGACGTTCCCGCAGCTGTTCATCCACGGTGAGCTCATCGGCGGCTGCGACATCGTGCTGGAGCTGTTCGAGTCCGGCGAGCTCAAGCGCATCGTCGAAGAGGCCTCCCAGGCATGAGTGCGGTCCCGTCCGTCGTGGTCGGGACCGGCGCACTGGCCGATCGTGTGATTCTCATTGCAGGCGCGGGCGGCGGCTTCGGCAGCGCCGTCGCCGTGGCCTGTGCCCGCGCCGGCGCCACGGTGGTGCTGCTGGGGCGCAAGCCACGCCGCCTGGACCGCGTCTATGCCGCCGTGCAGGCGGTCGGCCCCGAGCCGCTGCTGTACCCGATGGATCTGGAGGGCGCGACCCCGGACGACTACGCCACACTGGCCGAGCGCCTGCAGGGCGAGCTGGGGCGCCTGGACGGGCTGCTGTACTGCGCGGCCGATTTCGCCGGGCTGACCCCGTTCGAGCTGGCCGACCCGGCCGCGTTCGCGCGGGCCGTCCACGTCAATCTCACCGCACCGGCCTGGCTGATCCAGGCGTGCCTGCCGCTGCTGCGCCAGCGCGACGATGCCGCAGTGGTACTTACCGTGGATGATCCGACGCGGGTCGGGCAGGCCTACTGGGGCGGCTACGGCGTCGCCCAGCACGGGCTGCGGGGCCTGATTGCCTCCCTGCACGACGAACTGGGCCGCAGCCGGGTGCGGGTCAGTGGCCTGCAGCCGGGCCCGATGCGCACCGCCCTGCGGGCGCGCGCCTTCTCGCTGGATGAAGACCGCACCGCGCGTGACCCGGCCGACTGTGCCGATGCCGCCGTCCTGCTGCTGTCCGCCGCCGGCGCCCGCCACCGCGGCCAGATCGTCGAGGGCTGAGCACGGCAAAGGCGTCCGGGCCGCCCGTCCGGTCGCCCTGGTGCCCCAGCCCGCCCGCGCAGGCCCCCCCTGTGCACCGCTGAAGCCCGGAATACCGCATTCAGCCGGTCACACTCACATGTGAAGATGGCGTCACGATCCCGTTGGTATGGCGTGTGTTTTGTCGCCAAACCGTCACAATCCAACGGTACCGTGTTAATCTAGTGTTAACCGTTGCGGCTGAAACCAGCTCGCGGCTAGGGAACCCAGATAAAAGTCCAGTCAGCCGCCAGCAAGGCTGCTTGGACGCGTTTTTTTCTCCGCCATCGCCAATCTCGCATCGAGGCTACTCCCCAATGACCCACTCCCGTTGTCTCCGGATGTCCAAGCTGACGCTTGGTCTCGTGGCTGCACTTGCTGCCGCTCCCGCCTTCGCCCAGAGCACCTCTGCAGGTGTCGGCGGCCAGGTAATGTCGGCTGCAGGCGCGCCTGTCGCCGGTGCGGAAGTCACCATCACGCATACCGAGTCGGGCACGGTCAGCCGTGCGACCACCGATGCATCGGGTCGTTACAACGCGCGCGGCCTGCGCGTGGGTGGTCCGTACACCATCACCATCAACAAGCCCGGCGCTGGCACCAAGACCGAAGAGGGTGTCTACCTCGGCGTGAGCCAGTCGGCGACCGTCAACGCCACGCTGAGCGGTGATATGGCCGCGACCAACCTGGATGCCGTCCAGGTCACCGCCGTCGCGGCCGGCTCGGAAGTGTTCAGTGCGACCAAGATGGGCGCCGGTACGAACATCAGCCGTCAGACCATCGATGCACTGCCCTCGGCCGGTGGCAACATCCAGGATTACGTCCGTCTGGATCCGCGCATTGCGCAGACCAACAAGGCCGACGGTCAGATTTCCGTAGGCGGCCAGAACCCGAAGTACAACGCGATCCGCGTTGACGGCGTGTCGATCAGCGACACCTTCGGCCTGGAAGACAATGGCATGCCGACCCGTCGCCAGCCGGTTGCGATGGATGCGCTGGAAGCGATCAATGTCGACCTGTCCAGCTACGACGTCACCATTGCCGGCGCCACCGGTGCGGTGATCGACGCGGTGACCAAGTCCGGTACCAACGAGTTCCACGGTTCGGTCTACGGCTCGTACCGCGACGGCGATTGGTTCGGCAAGGACCCGGCCGGTTACAAGTTCGACGGCTTTGACAACGAGCGCACCTACGGCATGACGCTGGGCGGTCCGCTGGTCAAGGACAAGCTGTTCTTCTTCGCCAACTACGAAAAGCAGGAGTGGAAGTCTCCGGGCGCAAGCGTGGCCGACAGTGCGCTGGGCAACGGCACGATCAGCCAGGCCCAGATCAATGAAGCCACCCGTCTGGCCAGCACCCTGTACGGTGTTGATGCAGGCAGCGTTGGCGACGTCGATGGCAGCACCGACCTGGAAGAGTACGCGGTCAAGCTGGACTGGAACATCAACGACAATCATCGCGCCAGCTTCCGTTACAGCAAGGTCGAGCAGAACCAGGCACGTACTCCGACCACCGGCGGTTCAATCGTCAACCTGAGCTCCTCCTTCTTCCAGCAGCAGAAGACGATCGAAAACTATGTCGCCCAGGTCTTCAGTGACTGGACCGACAACTTCTCGACCGAGTTGAAGGCGTCGTACCGTGACTACACGTCGGCGCGCATCATGCCGGGCGAAAAAATCGCCACCACCAAGATCTTCTTCGGCGGCAACGTGGATTCTCCGACCGGTGAGTACATCATGTTCGGGCCGGACCCGAGCACCCCGGGCAACCTGCTGCAGACCAAGACCTGGAACGGCTACGCATCGGGCGTACTGACCCTCGGCGACCACGATGTCAAGTTCGGTACCGACTTCAGCAGCAACGACGTGTACAACATGTTCGTCCAGAACCTGTACGGCACGTACGAGTTCTTTGGCCTGGACAACTACGCTGCCGGCAACTGGAGCAACTATGTCCAGCACCTTCCGCAGCCGGGCCTGAGCGATGACACCATCGCCGCCAGCTTCAAGTACCGTGAGCTTGGCCTGTTTGCGCAGGACACCTGGTATGTCAACAACAACCTGACGCTGACCTATGGCGTTCGTGCCGACAAGCCGTCTGTCAGCGGTCGTCCGACCCTGAACGCGGCCGCCCTGGCCTCGTTCGGCCTGGACAACAGCTACGTCAACGGCAAGGACAAGTGGCTGGTTCAGCCGCGCTTCGGCTTCAACTACACCTTCGACTCGGACCGTCCGACGCAGCTGCGCGGTGGCGTGGGCCTGTTCCGCGGCGCATCGCCGCAGGTGTGGTTCGGCAATGCATTCAGCACCACCGGTCTCAACTACCTGCGCTACACGGGCGAGCAGGGCGGCACGATCAACTCGGGCAACTGGGCATATGAGCCGATCGTGGCGGATCAGGTCCGTCCGTCTGTCGGCACGCCGGAAACCAACGTCACCTACGTGAGCCCGGACTTCGAGCAGCCGTCGGTGTGGAAGGCCAACCTGGCGCTGGATCATGAGTTGCCGTGGTATGGCCTGGTCGCATCGGCCGAGTTGCTGGTGACCAAGGTCAAGAGCGATCTGTTCTACCGCAGCATCAACATCGGCGAGTCCACCTTCAAGGGTCAGGACGGTCGCGACATGTACTACGACCCGTCGCGCATCGGCCGTTCGTGGACCACCGGCAGCAATCGTTACAAGCGTGACCGGAACTTCGGCAACGTGTATGTGTTGGAAAACACCGACCAGGGCCGCAGCAGCCAGTTCACCGTTTCGTTGGCCAAGCCCTTCTCGCCGGAAAGTGACTGGAGCTGGAACGTGGGTTACACCTACACCGACTCCAGCATGGTCAGTGACATGACCAGCTCGACCGCCGGTTCGACGTGGAACTACAACTACATCTTCAATGCCAACGAAGAAACGATCGGTACCTCGCGTTACCAGATCCGCAATCGTGTCAGCAGCAGCATCAACTGGAGCCACAAGTTCTTCGGCGACTACAAGACCAGCGTAGGCATGTTCTACGAAGGTCGTAACGGCCGTCCGTTCAGCTACGTGTACTCCAACGATGCCAACGGCGAAGGCCGCAGCGGCAACGACCTGTTCTACGTGCCTGCCGGCCCTGGCGATGTGCTGTTCGGTACGCTGAGTGCGACGGGTCAGTTCACGGCCAACCCGGCGATGGAAAAGTCGTTCTTCGAATGGCTGTCCGCCAACCCGGATCTGGCCCGTTATGCTGGCCAGGCGGCACCGCGTAATTCCGGCCGTTCGTCCTGGGTGAACAGCTTCGATCTGCGCATCAGCCAGGAACTGCCGGGCTTCTTCAAGGGCCACAAGTCCGAGATCTGGCTCGATGTGATGAACATCGGCAACCTGATCAACAAGGACTGGGGCCATATTGAAGATTACGGCTTCTTCGCGAACCGTCGCGTGCTGACCGCTGCGGGCATGTATGACGGCAAGTATGTCTACAGCAACTTCAACCCGAACAATGTCGAGCGTCCGACGGTTGCCAATGGCAGCAACGGCAACGGCAACACCGGTGTGTCCCAGTGGTCGATGCAGCTGGGCTTCCGCTACAAGTTCTGATGAAGTGATCTAGCACCGCTGTACCCGGAACGGCCAGGGCAACCTGGCCGTTCTGCTGTCCGGCGCCCTGCTTGCTCCCGCGCCGGGTTGCGCGTATGCTCAATTGGTTGCGCCGAAAAAGGCGCACGTACGGCGGCCCAAGGCAGCGCCAGGGCGCCACACATCCAACGGTCGGGTCTCCCCGGCCGTTTTGCTTTTTAAGGGGGCAGCGGTACAGTCGGACACCTTGAGGAAAGCAGAAAAGATGGAAATGAAAATCACCGAAACGCCGGCGCGCACGCTGCCGGTGCAGGACGCGCGGATCTACCCGCGCGGTGGGCTGGACGTGTTGTCGCGCGCCGAAGTGGCGCGCCTGCGCGACGCCTCCGGCGGCGGCATGCACGAGCTGCTGCGCCGCTGCGCGCTGGCCGTGCTGACCAGTGGCAGCGCGTCGGACGATCCGCGCGCCGCGCGCGATCTGTACCCGGATTTCGACATCCAGGTGGCGCAGCAGGATCGCGGTGTGCGCATCGATCTGGTCAACGCGCCGGCGATGGCTTTCGTCGACGGCGAGATCATCCGCGGCGTGGCCGAGCTGCTGTTCGCGGTGGTCCGCGACCTGGCCTACATGGCCATCGAAATGGGCCCGGCCTACGCCGCCGAGCTGGAATCCTCCGAGGGCATCACCAACGCCGTGTTCGGTTTGCTGCGCAACGCGCGCATCCTCAACCCGGGCGATCCGAACCTGGTGGTGTGCTGGGGCGGCCATTCGATCGGCCGCGATGAGTATCTGTACACCAAGCAGGTCGGCTACGAGCTCGGCCTGCGCGGGCTGGACATCTGCACCGGCTGCGGCCCGGGCGCGATGAAGGGCCCGATGAAGGGGGCCACCATCGCCCATGCCAAGCAGCGCAAGCATGTCACCCGTTACATCGGCCTGACCGAGCCGGGCATCATCGCCGCCGAGTCGCCCAACCCGATCGTGAACCACCTGGTGATCATGCCGGACATCGAGAAGCGTCTCGAAGCGTTCGTGCGGATCGGTCACGGCATCATCGTGTTCGCCGGTGGCGTGGGTACCGCCGAGGAAATCCTGTACCTGCTCGGCATTCTGCTGCGCGAGGAGAACAAGGACCTGCCGTTCCCGCTGATCCTGACCGGCCCGACCGTGGCCGCGCCGTACTTCGAGCAGATCGACCGGTTCATCCGTCTGACCCTCGGCGATGAGGCCGCCAGCCGCTACGAGATCGTCATCGGTGATCCCGTCGCGGTGGCGCGCCAGATGTCGGCCGGCATCAAGCGTGTGCGCGAGCATCGCCTGGCGCAGAAGGATGCGTTCTTCTTCAACTGGTCGATCGAGATTCCGTGGGAGTACCAGCAGCCGTTCGTGCCGACCCACGAGGCGATGGCAGCGCTGGACCTGCATCACGGGCGGGCGCCCCATGCGCTGGCGGCCGATCTGCGCCGGGCCTTCTCGGGCATCGTCGCCGGCAACGTCAAGGAGGATGGCATGCGCCGGATCGAGCAGTTCGGTCCGTTCGAGATTCATGGCGACGCCGACATGATGCAGGCCCTGGACGAGCTGCTGCGCGCGTTCGTCGAACAGCGCCGCATGAAGATCTCGGGCGAGTACCAGCCCTGTTACAAAGTCCTGGCCTGAGCCGGGCAGGGGGCTGACGGCGGGCAGGGGTGCCCGCGGCCAGCCCCGTCCGTGGTCCCGGGCGTCAACGCATTGACGCCTGTCGCCTCCGGGCGACCGTTCGTCCTGTCGCCGCTTGCTGCCGGGCGGCAGGGCGTCCATCTTCTGTGTCATCACGCTGGGGAGCGTTCCATGTCTTCACGCCGTTCCAACGGCTTCACACTCGTCGAACTGCTGACCACGGTCGCGGTGATCGCCATTCTGTCGGCGATCGCCTACCCGAGCTTCCAGGGCGTCATGCGCTCGAACCGGATCGCGACCGCCAGCAGTGAGGCGTCCGGCCTGATCGCGCTCGCGCGCAGCGAGGCGATCCGCAACAAACGCGGGGGCGGTGTCTGCGGCAGCGCCACCGGCACCAGCTGCGATGGCAGTTGGGACAAGGGAATGCTGGCCTGGGCCGACGTCGACGGCGGCGGCACGTTCAGCGATGGCGAGGTCGTGCTCCGTTTCATGGCGGTCAACACGGCGGTGAGCGCGGTGGGGCCCGACGCCGCCGCGATCGCCTTCGACGGCCGCGGCCGCCGCCGCAGCGCCGATCAGCAGGAAATCGACCTGCAGCCGGACAGCTGCAACGGGCAGCCATTGCGCCGTCGTCTGACGGTCAACGCGTCCGGCCAGCTCAGCACCCTCAAGGAGAACTGCTCATGAGACGTTTCCGTGCCTCCGGAGGGCGCAGGGCCGCCGGCGGTTTCAGCATGATCGAGGTGCTGGTCACCATCATCGTGCTGGCCTTCGGCCTGCTCGGCTTCGCGCTGCTGCAGACCATGAACGTGCGTTTCGTACAGAGCGCCAACTACCGTACCCAGGCGACGAACCTGGCTTACGACCTGATCGACCAGATGCGGGCCAACCGGTTCCAGTCGGCCTGGTACACGGGCGCGTCGTTCGCGTCCGGCACGGTGACCCGCGCCGCCTGTACGCGTCCGACCGGGACCGTGACCATCGGGCAGAACGTGGCCCGCTGGCAATGCCAGGTGGTGCAGGCGCTCGGCGAGGGCGCCAGTGCCACCGTCACCAACGTCAACGGCCAGGTGCAGGTGGACATCGTGTGGGGCGACCAGCGTTGGGACAAGGCCAACCCCAATGCGCGCACCACCTTTACTGCGGTGACCCAGCTATGAGCCGTGCGTTTCCCCTGCCGCGCGCCGTCGCGGGCATCTCCCTGATCGAGGTCATGGTCGCGATGGTGATCGGCCTGGTGCTGATGCTGGGCGTGATCCAGGTGTTCAGCGCGTCCCGCGAGGCCTCGCAGCTGGCGCAGGGCACCGCGCGCGCGCAGGAGAACGCCCGGTTCGCGCTGGAGTTCCTGCAGCGCGACATCCGTATGGCCGGTCACTTCGGCTGCGTCAACGACCAGGCGCACTTCGTCAAGAACCAGGGCGATCCCGTGGTGAACATCGCCGGCGTTGCCACGGGCGATGGCAGCGCACTGGATTTCTCGGTCTCGATACAGGGCTACGAAGCCCCCAGCAGTGCCCCGGACAGCAACCTCACGCTGGGCGCGACCTGGGCGGAGCCGACTGACCTGCCGACGCCACTGAAGAGCCTGGTCCCGCGCGGCGGCAGCGATGTCCTCGTGCTCCGCTACCTCGCGCCGGTGGGCGTGCCGGTGACCAGCATCAGTGCAGGCAGCGACAACACCATCGGCTTCGACGGCGATCTGGGCAGGCGGCTGACCGAGGAGGGTGTTGCCGCCCCCACACTTTTCGGTATCGCGGACTGCAGTCATGCAGACGTGTTCGTCGGCACCTATGCGGTGGGCAGCGTCACCGCCAGTGGTGCCACGCTCAGCCGCTACAACGTGCAGCCGACCGGTGAAACCATGCTTTACCGCGCCGAGTCGATCGCGTACTACGTGGGGACGTCGGCCAGCGGCGAACCGGTGCTGATGCGCGCCCGCGCCAACGCCGCCGGCAATTACGACGTGCGCGAGGAGCTCGTTGAAGGCATCGAGAACCTGCAGGTGATGTACGGCCTGGATACCACGCCGGTGATCAGCCAGACCCAGTTGCCGGTCGGCAACGTTACCGTGCAGGGCACGGCGGCCGACGTCAGCACGGGCAACGATGCAGTGGCGGCCAATCAGTGGCGCCGCGTCGGGCAGGTCCAGGTGGGCGTGCTGGCACGCAGCCCGAATCCCTCGATGGCCTCGTCATCTGCCGCCGCTGTGAATGATCCGCGCCTGCTGGGCGTGCGTTTCGTACCGGCGGCCGCGTCCGACGGTCGCTACCGCGCCGCATACGAATCGACCATCGCCCTGCGCAACCGTCTCTTCGGGAACTGATGCCATGAACCGGTCTTCCAGAACCTTCACCGCACCTGCGCGTCAGCGCGGTGCCGTGCTGTATGTCGCCCTGATCATGCTGATCCTGTTGGCACTGATCGGCATCGCCGGCATGCAGGTGGCCGGCATGCAGGAAAAGATGGCAGCCAACTATCGGGCCACCAACACCGCCTTCCAGGCGACTGAAAGCATGACCCGGCGCACCGAGCACGCCATCGAGGCGATCGCCAACCGCACCTCGCCGGCCAGCGATGCGCCGATCACGGCCAGCAACATCGCGCTGAACTGTGATGATGGCTACGACCCGGTTGACTGGGGCCGGAGGAAGTCCATCACCGGCGCCGATGCGGTCAACGTGCGCCGTATCGACTCCTGCATCATCGGCGGCGGCTCGCTGGGCATGGGCAAGGCCCTGGACCCGACCGCACCGATCTACCAGATCACTTCCTTCGCCACCGATGTGCCGGCCGGTCCGTCCTCGTCGGCCGTCATCGACACCGTATTCAAGCTCTGAGGGCTGCCGACATGATTTCCCGCAAACTCGGTATCACCGCAGGGGCAGGTGTGCTGCTGCTCGGTTCCGGCCTGTACTTCATGTACAGCCTGTTCGCTGCCCAGGGGCAGGGCGAACTCGCCACGGCGCCGCTCAATTCGGTCAGCTCGGCGCCCCCGGCCTTCATCATGGCCGTCGACGATTCCAACTCGATGACGTTCGAGCGCATCTTCGTCGGCGGCGACGGGCGCCTGCAGTGGAACGGCAGCAGTTTCTTCAAGTCGGCAGGTGTGTTCTACAACGTGGGTGCTGGTTGCAACAACAACTCGGTGGACTGCTATGTCTATCTGTTCCCGCACAACGGCTACAACGCCAGTTACACCCCCGGCCGTGCCGTTCCACCGCTGGATGAATTCGGCTTTGCGCGCTCGCCTGCCTACAACGCCGGCTACTTCAATCCGGCCGTGACCTACGAGCCGTGGCGCAAGGCCGACGGTGTGGGAGCTGCGGGTCTGTGGGATGCGGCGGTGCCGGGCAGCACCCGTGCCGATCCGCGTTCGGATTTCAAAACCGGCTACAACGTCATCTACAACCTGACGACCTCACGTGCGCTGACCTCTGAAACCTACAGCATCCTCACGGGCATGACCCTGCCCAAGGGTACGGTCTATTACTCCAGCGGCGAGACCTGCAACACCACCTATACCGATCGTCGTGGCAACGTGATCTCGAACAACGACGGTCTGCCCGATGCCAAGAAGCAGTGGGTCGCGCTGGACAAGGCCTGGGTGGCACCGACCAACTGCACGGTTCCGCTGCAGTATTTCCCGGCCACGTTCTATCTGCCGGAAGCGGCGCCGGCCCCGGCCGGATACAAGACCGCCGACGCCAACCGCCCGATCATCAAGAACGCCTGTGGTCCGTCCTGCAATCTGCGTCGCTACACGATCATCTCGGACAACTACGACAGCGGCTACAACGACGCCATCAAGAACTTCGCCAACTGGTTCCAGTACCACCGCAATCGCATCCTGTCGATGGTGGGCTCGTCCTCGCATGCCATGCGCGAGATCGAGAATATGCGGGTGGGCTACTTCACCATCAACAAGCTTGTCGACGTGACCATGTACGACGTGGTGAAGCAGCGCGCCGACCTGTACAAGAAGATCTACAGCCTGGCGCCCAACGGCGGTACGCCGAACCGCGAAGCGGTGGACTTCCTGGGCAAGCAGTTCAGCCGCACCGGGCCCGGCGCGCCGGTGGCGTTGGCGTGCCAGCGCAACGGCGGCATGCTGTTTACCGACGGCTACACCAACACCTCCAGCAAGGTCCCCGACGGCACCGACTACGGGAACGCCGATTCCTCGGGCACCACGCACTTCAGTGGTGCGCCGTTTGGCGACAGCTACAGCAACACCATTGCCGATATCGCGGCCGCTTATTACGACGGACCGTTGGTACCGCTCCGCACCGACGACGGGTTCCCCGCCGGGCAGGTGCCGGTCAGCAAGCAGTGCAGCACGCTCAGCAAGACCTCGGCGGACTGGAAGCGCTTGGACTGCCAGACCAATCTGCACATGAACTTCTACGGCGTGACGCTGGGCGCCCAGGGCAAGATCTATGAAGTGAACCAGGCGGCGACCAAGGATCCGTACACGACCGCACCGAACTGGAATGGCAACGGCAAGCCGATGGACTCGGATGACGGCCGCGTCATCGACGAACTGTGGCATGCCGCGATCAACACCCGCGGTGAGTTCATCAACGCCAAGACCCCGGCCGAAGTGACCGCCGCGATGCGCCGTGTGCTGTCCGCCGTCGCCGCCGGCTCCTCGCCGTCGGGCAGCATCGCGTTGACGGGTGCGCGCATCGGCGCCGGCTCGCTGACCGTCACTCCGACCTATGAAGTGGCCAATGAAGGTACCGACTGGTTCAGTCGTCTGGCCGCCAATCAGGTCTCGGTCAATCCCAGCACCCGGGCAGCGGTCTACACCCCGATCTGGGAGGCCAGCAGCAAGTTCCCGCTTGCGGCCTCGCGCAAGATCTATTTTGCCAACGGTAACGGCATCAGCGAATTCACTTCGCCGACGGTCACGCTGGACATGCTCTGTGGCACGCCCACCGACCTCTACCCCGGCATGAGCCGCTGCGACAGCGCGGGGCTGACTGGCCTGGCCACGGATGCGTCGGCCACCGCCTATCTGCGCGGCGATGCGAGCGGCGAGGTCCGCAACGGCGGCAAGCTGCGCGACCGCACCACGATCCTGGGTGACATCATCAATTCGTCGCCGCAGATCAGCGCCCCGATCGACGACTTCGGCTATGGCGCGCTGACGGATACGCCGGGCTCGACCTATGCGGCGTACCTGAAGACCAAGCTGAACAACCGCTACATGGTCTATGTGGGCGCCAATGACGGCATGCTGCACGCCTTCGATGGCGGTCTGGATGCGGAGGGCAAAACCGCCGGCAATGGCGGACGTGAGCTGTTTGCCTACATTCCGGAGACCTCGCTGGGCCACATGGGCAACCTGCTCAAGCCCTACAACCCGCTCAACGCCAAGGACCAGGTGCCGCACCGGTACTTCGTCGACGGTCCGGTGACCGTGGGCGACAGTCACTACGATGGCGCCTGGCACACCACTCTGGTCGGTACCACCGGTGCCGGCGGGCGGGGTGTGTTCGCGCTGGACGTGACCAAGCCGGACAACTTCGGCGCCAGCAGCCGCCTGTGGGAGATCAACGACATTTCCGGCGGCTCTACGGATATCCGGAACAACATCGGCTTTGTGCTCGGCAAGCCGGTGATCGTGCCGTTCAAGTCAGGCAACACCGTGAGCTGGAAGGCGATCTTCGGCAACGGTTACAACAGCAAGAGCGGCAAGGCGGTGCTGTTCGTGGTGGACATCGGCACCGGATCGCCCAACGTGCGCATGATCGAAGCCGCCGAATCCGGCACGGGGGCGCCGTCGGGGGTCAACGGGCTGGGCAACATCGTGGTGCTGGATCGCAAGGACAATGGCGACTCCACGCGGATGGTGCGCGATGGGTACGCCGATACCGTGTATGGCGCCGATGCCAACGGTGCCGTGTGGCGCTTCGATCTTCTTGAGAGTGGCAACAAGGTGAGCAAGCCGGTGTTCACCACGCTGTCGCGCGTCGAGTCGCGGATGACCTACCGCCAGCCGATTCTTGGCGGCCTGGTCGCCGCCTCGGGCGAGGGCGGTGGTGTGCTGCTGATGTTCGGTACCGGCAGCTTCTCCTTCGCCAATGACGTGGCGGATGAAACCACGCAGTCGCTGTACGCCTTTACCGATCGTTCCGGTGCCACCATCACGACCGTCACACGCGACAACCTGCAGCCATATGCGGTGCAAGTGGGCAGCGATGGTGTCTCGCGCTCGATGACGACGGGAACCCGGCCCACCGGGCCCCTGGGGTGGTACATCGATCTGCCGCGGGGCGAGCGCATGATCGGCTATCCGGACGTGGTCGCCGGCGTGGTGTTCATGCCGACCTACGCGGCCCTGCTCAACTCGACGGGCTGCAGCACCGTCGGCAAGAACTGGCTGTTCGGCCTGGATGCCCGTTCCGGTGCGGCGGCGTTGTCGACCGTCCGGCTGGGCTCGCCGGGCGGCAAGTCCTACGCGGCGGGCACGGCGGCGGTCGCGCTGGATACCGGCGGCTCCGCTCCGGTCAAGGACGTGGCGGTGTCGGTGGTGCCGCGTCTGCAGGCGCCTGCCAACCCGGGCGGCGGTGCCGCACCGCCCACCGTGCCGGGCAGCGGCTGCTGGATGGTGGTCAATGTGGCCGGCGCCCAGCCGATGTACCTGCCTTATCCCTGTGGTCGCCAATCCTGGCGCCAGATCCAGTAACGGAGACCGCACATGCGTTCGATGCTTTCCAACCGGTTCCGCGGCCATCGCCGCGGAGCCCCCGGCTTCACCCTGATCGAGCTGATGATCACCGTGGCGGTGGTCGCCATTCTGGCCGCAATTGCGTATCCGTCCTACCAGGACCAGATCCGCAAGTCGCGGCGTGCGCAGGCGAAGGCGGACATGGTGGAGTACAGCCAGATGGCCGAGCGTTTCCATACCGTGAACAACACCTACGCGGGCTTTGCACTGGGCGCGACCCAGACCCCGCGCGAGGGCGGCTCGGCGTGGTACGCGCTCACCATCCAGCAGACCCCGGCCACGTTCACCATCACCGCTACGCCCCAGGGCACGCAGGCGAAGGACAAGTGCGGCACGCTGACCATCAACCAGGCCAGTGTCAAGACGCCGGCCGAGGCGACGGTGTCCGGCTGCTGGTGATGCGGAACGGGGCAGGGTGTTGCATCGTCACGCGGCAACCTCTAGAATTCGCCTCCCCGCCCGAATAGCTCAGCCGGTTAGAGCACTTGACTGTTAATCAGGGGGTCGTTGGTTCGAGTCCAACTTCGGGCGCCAGATCATGCAGAAGCCGCGAGAAATCGCGGCTTTTGTCGTTTCCGGCACTGCCTCGGCGGCCGCGCCGCTCAGGGACACGGTTCGGTGCCGCGGTAGGTCAGGGATCGCGCACGCCCGGTGTTGTTCACGATCACATCGCCACGCCGCTCGTCGCGCAGGCACAGCGCGATGGTCAGATTGCTGCCCAGGCTGCGCCCATTGGCGCCATAGCGCAGGGTGGGGCGTCCGGACGTGGCGGTGGCCCGGATGCCACGCGCGCGCTGGCCCGGCTGGTAATGCAGCACGTCGTCCGGCGCGGCCGGCTGATCCTGGCGGCGGCGGTCGCGGTAGATCAACCACCCTGCGCTCCAGTCCAGGCTGCAATGCCGCCCATCGTCGCTTGCGCACACGCTGACGGCATGGCGGCGGCTGATCGCCGTGCTGCGCGCGGCGGCGAATGCGGTCAGCAGCTGCATCCGCATCGTATCCACGCGGGTCCGATCGAGCACATCCTGGAAGCCGGGCAAGGCCAGCGCGGCCAGCCCCGCCAGCAGGCCCAGCACCAGCAGCAGCTGGATCAGGGACAGGCCGGCCGCCTGCGGAGGGGGACGGGTAACCGGGCGCATCGGAAACGTCCTTAACAGCGGAGGTATCGACAGTGCGCGGTCCGCGCGGTGGGCGGTATCGGCACATCCCGGCCGCGGGCCTCGGCATAGCCCTCAGCCAGCCGTCACCAAGGCCCCCGGTATACTGGAGGGCCCGGGCAGTGGCGGCACCATGAGCGATCGCTTTGAACTTGTTTCCCCGTACTCGCCGGCCGGCGACCAGCCAGCGGCGATCGAGAAGCTGACGGCCAACTTCGAGGCGGGTGTCGCCAAGCAGACCCTCCTCGGCGTGACCGGCTCCGGCAAGACCTACACCATCGCCAATGTGATCCAGCAGGTGCAGAAACCGACGCTGGTGATGGCGCCGAACAAGACGCTGGCCGCGCAGCTGTATGGTGAATTCAAGGCCTTCTTTCCGCACAACGCGGTGGAGTATTTCGTCAGTTACTACGATTACTACCAGCCGGAGGCCTACGTACCGTCGTCGGACACCTTCATCGAGAAGGACAGCTCGATCAACGAACACATCGAGCAGATGCGCCTGGCCGCCACCAAGACGCTGCTGTCGCGGCCGGACGCGATCGTGGTGGCCACGGTGTCGGCGATCTACGGCCTCGGTGCCCCCGAGGACTACCTGTCGCTGCGCCTGATTCTGTCCAAGGGCGAGCGCATCGACCAGCGTGATCTGATCAACCACCTTACCCAGCTGCAGTACACCCGCAACGAATACGAACTGCACCGCGGCACGTTCCGCGTGCGCGGCGAAGTGATCGATGTGTTCCCGGCCGAATCGGACAGCGAAGCGGTACGCATCGAGCTGTTCGACGGCGAGGTCGAGCAGATCAGCATGTTCGATCCGCTCACCGGTGAAAGCCTGCGGCGGCTGCAGCGGTATACCGTCTATCCCAAGACCCACTACGCCACCACACGCGAGCGGGTGCTGTCGGCAGTGGATACCATCAAGGCCGAACTGAAGGTGCGGCTTGAGCAGCTGTACGAGCAGAACAAGCTGGTGGAGGCGCAGCGTCTTGCCCAGCGCACCCAGTTCGATCTGGAAATGATGGCCGAAGTCGGGTTCTGCAACGGCATCGAAAACTACTCGCGGCATCTCACCGGCAAAGCGCCGGGCGAGCCGCCGCCGACGCTGTTCGACTACCTGCCGCCGGATGCGCTGCTGGTGATCGACGAATCGCACGTGACCATTCCGCAGATCGGCGCGATGTTCAAGGGCGACCGTTCGCGCAAGGAAACCCTGGTGGAGTTCGGTTTCCGCCTGCCGTCGGCGCTGGACAACCGTCCGCTGCGATTCGAGGAATGGGAGGCACGCTGCCCGCGCAGCATCTATGTGTCCGCTACACCTGGACCGTACGAGCTGCGCGAAGCCGCTGACGAAATCACCGAACTGGTGGTGCGTCCAACCGGTCTGATCGATCCGGTGGTGGAGATCCGTCCGGTGGGCACGCAGGTCGACGACCTGATGAGCGAGGTCAACGAGCGCATCAAGCTGGGCGACCGCGTGCTGGTCACCACGCTGACCAAGCGGATGGCCGAGAACCTCACCGAATACCTCACCGAGCACGGCATCCGCGTGCGGTACCTGCACTCGGACATCGATACCGTCGAGCGCGTGGAGATCATCCGCGACCTGCGTCTGGGCAAGTTCGACGTGCTGGTCGGCATCAACCTGCTGCGCGAAGGCCTGGACATGCCCGAGGTGTCGCTGGTGGCGATCCTCGATGCGGACAAGGAGGGTTTCCTGCGCTCGACGGGGTCGCTGATCCAGACCATCGGGCGTGCGGCACGCAACCTGCGCGGCAAGGCGATTCTGTATGCCGACCGCATCACCCGCTCGATGCAGGCGGCGATCGACGAGACCGACCGCCGCCGCGCCAAGCAGGTGGAGTACAACGAACTGCATGGCATCGTGCCCAAGTCTGTGTTGCGTCCCATTACCGATGTGCTGGAAGGTGCGCGGTCGGAAGCGGCCGAGAAGGAGAGCCGCGGCAAGGGCAAAGGCAAGGGGGGGCGGATCGCCGAGGAGGCGGTCGATTACCGGACGCTGGAACCGGCGCAGATCGCCAAGCGCCTGCAGGTGCTGGAGCAGCAGATGTACCAGCATGCGCGCGATCTGGAGTTCGAGGATGCGGCCCGTGTACGCGATCAGATCCGCCAGTTGAAAGAGGCGAGCTTGGGCTGAACAACGTCTTGTGAAAAATCTTCACAAAAGTGTTGCTCTTCCCAGGCGACGTCCGTAATATACGCGGCCTGCACCGACGCAATCGCGGCAGCGCAGAACGAAACGGGCGGTTAGCTCAGCGGTAGAGCACTACCTTGACATGGTAGGGGTCACAGGTTCGAACCCTGTACCGCCCACCACTTAAGTACCTGAGCAGTCAGAGGAAAAAGTGGATACGAACGAAGCCGGCCCTTGGGCCGGCTTTTTCGTTCTGGTCCTCCTGCGGGCGATGTGCAGGGGGGGCGATCACCCTGTCGCCCCGGAGTATTCCGACGCACGCAAGCCGTGGCGTCTGATGGTGGCTGCCATGACGCCGGCAGACGATGGCCGTTCCATCGCCGCGCCGATTTCCATGCCACGCTCGTCCTCCGCTGCGACCGCCGACAACGTGCCGATGTTTGGCAAGGCCTGTGCCGCCAGCCTGCTGGGTGGCGTGTGTGCGGTGGTCTTTGCCCCTGTCCTGCTGCCGGTGGCCATCGCATGGTGTGGCCTCGTTGTCGGCGCGGGTGCCTGGAGCGCGTGGCCGCGCGGGCGCTGGTGTGGCGGGTTGCTGCTGGGCGCGGGGTGGGCGGCGCTGCACGGGCATGCTGGCCTGGCACTGCAGTTGCCGGCCGCCGCGACACCGGCCGAACATGCCCTGCGCGGCCGGGTGCTCGACCTTCCACACCACGGCGAGCGCAGCACGCGCTTCCGCTTCCGCATCGACGACGACGCCGGCATGCCCGTTTCGCTGCGTGGACGCGAGGTGGTGCTGGGTTGGCACGATCCGGTCAGGCCGGACGCGTCACAGGGGCGTCATGCACTGCGTGCCGGCGCGCGCTGGTCGCTGGTCGCCAGGCTGCGGCCGCCGCGTGGCCTGCGCAACCCGGGCGGCTTCGATGCCGAACGCCAAGCGTTGCTGCAGGGCGTGGCGGGCAGTGGCTATGTCACCGCGCCGCATCGGGCCCGCGCGCTGGGCCCGCCGACCGGCCTGCCGGCGTGGCGCGAGCGCATGGCCCAGGCCATCGCGGAGCAGGTACGCGGGGAAGGGCGCCGCTTCGTCCAGGCGCTGGCGCTCGGTGATACGCGCGGCTTGACCGCCCGCGACTGGGAGGACCTGCGGGCCCTCGGGCTGACCCACCTGGTGGCGATCTCCGGTTTCCATGTCGGTCTGGTCGCGGCGGTCGCGGCCTGGATGGCAGCGCTGGCCTGGAGGCTGCTGCCGGTGCTGGGGCGGTACTGGCCACGACCGCTGGCGGCGGCGCTGGCGGCGGTCGCAGGCGCCGCACTGTACGCCGCCGTGGCCGGGTTCGCGCTGCCTACCGTGCGCACGGTGTTGATGATCGCCATCGTCGCGGCCGCGCGCTGCACCCGGCGGCGGGTCACCGTGGGGCAGGCATTGGCAATGGCGGCACTGGCTGTGCTGCTGTTCGACCCGCTGTCGGTTCTCGCGCCGGGCTTCTGGCTGAGTTTCGCCGGCGTCCTGTGGCTGGTGTGGTGCCTGCCCGGGACGGACCGGCATTGGCTGGCCGCATTTCTCGGGGCGCAGGGCGTGGCGACGGTGAGCCTGCTGCCCCTGACGGTGGCGTGGTTCGGCCAGGCGTCGCGCGCGGGGCCGCTGGTCAATCTGCTGGCCATTCCCTGGTGGAGCCTGGTCGTGGTCCCGCTGGCACTGCTCGGCACCGCGCTGGAGGCGCTGTACGGCGGCGCGGGGCGATGGCCGTGGCAGCTGGCCGCGTGGTGCTTCGACACCAGTTGGTGGCTGTTCGGCCACGTCGCCCGCCGGCCATTCGCGTTGTGGTGGCTGCCGCAGGCCGGGCCGGCCGCGCTGGTGCTGGCCGTGGCAGGTGTGTTCTGGCTGCTGATGCCGCGCGGCGGCGGCGGCCGGTTGCCGGCGCTGGCGCTGTGTCTGCCGTTGCTGTGGCCGGCGCGGCCGCTGCCGGCCGACGGGGAGGTCGAACTGCTGGTGGTGGATGCCGGGCAGGGCCTGGGGGTGCTGGTCCGCACCCGCACGCATGCGCTGCTGTACGACGCCGGCCCGGCCGCACCGGGCGGCTTCGATGCCGGCGAGCGGGTGGTTGTCCCGGCCCTGCACGCCCTGGGGACGCCGGTGTTGGACCGGGTGCTCCTCAGCCACGGCGACCTGGACCATGTCGGCGGCCTGGCCGCCGTGCGGCGGTCCCATCCGGAGGCGCGGCTGCTGGCGCCGTCGGGCGCGCTGTCAATGCCGGCGGCCGTGTGCCGTCGCGGTGACGGCTGGCGCTGGGATGCGGTTGATTTCCGGCTGCTGCACCCGCCGGCCGGGCAGGGCGGGCGCGGCAATGCCGCCAGTTGCGTGCTGCGCATCACCACGCCGCACGGGGCGATCCTGCTGCCTGGCGATGTAGGCCGCCGCGAGGAGGCGGCACTGCTGGCGCAAGACGCACCGGGCCTGGCCGCCCGGGTAGTGGTGGTGCCGCATCACGGCAGCGCCGGATCGTCCACGCCCGGCTGGGTGGACGCGGTGGCGCCAGAGCTGGCACTGGTATCGGCCGGGCATGGCAATCGATTCGGCCATCCGCGGGACGAGGTGGTGGCGCGCTGGCAGGCACGGGGCGCGGAGGTGCTCACCACCGCAGACAGCGGCGCGCTGCGGGTGTGGCTGGGCCAGGACGGCCTGCAGGTGCGTGAACAGCGGCTTTTCCAGCCCCGTTGGTGGGATGCCGCGGAGCGGGCGCGGGCGACTGCTATCCTATCGACAGTCAAACAGGCGGCCGCAGGGCCAGAGGGTTGAAACGTGTGGGAACTGGTCAAGGCCGGTGGCTGGCCGATGGTGCCGCTGCTGCTGTTGGGCGTACTGGCTTTGGCGATCGTCCTGGAGCGTTTCTGGACTCTGCGTCGCAATGAGGTCCTGCCCCCGGGGCTGGGCCAGGAAGTGCGCAACTGGGCGGCACGCGGCAAGCTTGATCCCGGCCACATCCAGTCCCTGCGGGCCAATTCGCCACTGGGCGCGTTGCTCGCGGCAGCGCTGGAAGCCCGCAACCGCCCGCGCGACCAGATCCGCGAGCGCATCGAAGATGCCGGCCGCCACCTGGTGCATCGCATGGAGCGCTTCCTGAACGCCCTGGGCACCATCGCCTCGGCCGGCCCGCTGCTCGGCCTGCTGGGCACGGTGGTCGGCATGATCCAGATGTTCCTGGGCATCCTCGACCACGGCGTGGGCGATGTGAACCAGCTGGCCGGCGGTATCGGCAAGGCGCTGGTGTGCACGGCCACCGGCATGATCGTGGCGATTCCGGCACTGATGTTCCATCGCTACTTCAAGGGCCGCATCAACGGCTACGTGATCGAGATGGAACAGGAGGCCGGCGCGCTGCTGGACGCGCTCGATGCGCGTCCCGGGGTGATGACCGGTGCCGCCCGCCCTGCCGCTGCCGCACCGGTCGCGGGTACGCCCGTGACGGTCAAGGGCTGACGGATGCGCATCCGCAATGACCGGACCCAGGACGAGCCGCATATCGATCTGGTTCCGCTGATCGATGTGATCCTGGTCCTGATCATCTTCTTCGTGGTCACCACCACGTTCGATGCACGCTCGACGCTGCAGGTACAGCTGCCGACGGCGAGCCAGCAGAACAGCGCCGAGCCACCGCGTGCGCTGAGCGTGCTGGTGAATGCCGAAGGACGCTATTTCATCAACGACCAGGAAGTGCTGCGTACCGACGTCGAGTCGGTCAAGCAGACCATCGCCGCGGTCGCCGGCACCGATCGCGAGCAGACCGTCCTGCTGCGCGCCGATGCCCGTACTCCCTACCAGGCGGTCGTGACCGCACAGGATGCGCTCGGCCAGCTCGGCTTCCGGCGCATCGCCATCGCAACGGCCCCCGAGGTGCGTCCATGAGCAGCAAACACGCGCCGGTCTGGCCGATCTACAAACGCCTGCTGGGTTACACCCGCGCCTACTGGGTCTTCATGGTGGCGGCGGTCATCGGCATGGTGGTCGAAGCCCTGGCCGGCTATCACTTCAGCAAGCTGATGGAGCCGCTGGTCAACCGCGGCTTCGTCAACCCCGAACCGCGCATGGCGGTGATTCTGCCGCTGACCATCCTGGGGTTGTTCGTGGCGCGCAGCGCGGCGACCTTCGTCAGTGACTACGCCTTGGCCCGCACCGGTCGCAGCGTGGTGCGCGATCTGCGTGAGCAGGTGCTGGAGAAGTACCTGCACCTGCCGTCGTCGCATTTCGATGCCGAGTCCACGCCGGTGATGGTCAGCCGTCTGAACTTCGACACCGAGCAGGTTACCCAGGCCAGTGCCGACGCACTCAAGACCCTGGTCGCCGACACGCTCACCATCATTGCCATGCTGGTGGTGATGCTGCAGATGAGCGTCAAGGTGACCGTGGCGATGCTGGTGGTGGTGCCGCTGATCGGCGTCATCGTCTCGTTCGTGGGCAAACGCTACCGGCGCATCAGCCGCGGCATCCAGGACGGCATGGGGACAATGGCGCAGACGGCCGAGCAGTCGCTGTCCGCGCAGCAGGAAGTGAAGGTGCATGGCACCCAGGCGCACGAGATGTCGCGCTATGCCCGCCTCGCCAACCGCATGCTGGGCCTCAACATGAAAGTGGAAACCACCCGCGCGGCGGCCTCCAGCGTGGTGCAGTTCCTGGCCGCGCTGGCGTTGGCGGTGATTGTGTGGGTGTCCACGCGCGAGGCGCTGGCCGGGCGGCTGAACGCGGGTCAGTTCATGGGCCTGATGATCTCCATGACGGCCATCATCCCGTCGCTGCGTCGCCTGACCAGTGTGCAGTCCTCGATCGCGCGCGGCGTCTCGGCTGCGGAACGCCTGTTCTCGATCCTGGACATGCCGGTCGAGCGCGACGAGGGCCGCAAACGCATCGGTCGCGCCAAGGGCGAGCTGGCCTTCGAGCACGTCATGCTGCGTTACCGCGAAGACACCGGCATCGCGCTGGACGACATCAGCTTCGTCGCACGGCCGGGGACGGTGACTGCGATCGTCGGCCGCTCCGGCAGTGGCAAGACCAGCCTGATCCGGCTGGTGCCGCGCTTCTATGAGCCCAGCGGTGGGCGCATCACCCTTGATGGCGTGGCCCTGGACGACTACCCGCTCGAGGACCTGCGCCGCCAGGTGGCGATGGTCGGGCAGAAGGTGATGCTGTTTGACGACACGGTGGGCGCCAACATCGCTTACGGCATGGACGCCACCGACGCACAGATCCGCGCGGCCGCCGAGGCCGCCAATGCCTGGGAGTTCATCGCGCGGATGCCGCAGCAGCTGCAGACGCCGGTCGGCGAGAACGGCGCGCTGTTGTCCGGTGGCCAGCGCCAGCGTCTGGCGATCGCGCGCGCGATCCTGCGTGATGCGCCGATCCTGATTCTGGATGAGGCGACTGCGGCACTGGACAACGAATCCGAGCGGCTCGTGCAGGATGCGCTGCAGCGCCTGATGCCCGAGCGCACCACGCTGGTGATCGCCCATCGCCTGTCCACCATCGAGCACGCCGACCAGGTGCTGGTCATGGACCACGGCCGTATCGTCGAACGCGGTACCCACGAGGAACTGCTGGCGCTGGGCGGCCTGTACGAGCACCTGCACAAGATGCAGTTCCGCGAAAGGCAGTCCTGATGGCCGGCAAGGGAACGCAGACGCCGTCGTACTGGTATGACGGCAGTCCGGTGCCGTTGCCGGCGCGGCTGCTGGCCCCCCTGTATGGCGGCGCGATCGCACTGCGACGGATGCTGTACCGGCGGCGCTGGTTGAAGCGTCACAGTCTGCCGGTCCCGGTGATCGTCGTGGGCAATGTGACGGCCGGCGGCACGGGGAAGACGCCACTGACCATCGTGCTGGTGAACCGCCTGCGCGAGGCCGGGTGGAAGCCCGGCGTCGCCAGCCGGGGCTACGGCCGCGACGAGGCCGCCACGCCGCGCTGGGTGGACGCGGCGACCCCCACCGCGTTGGGCGGCGACGAACCGGTGCTGATCGCCTGGAAGACCGGCGTGCCGGTGCGCGTCGATGCGGATCGCGTGGCAGCCGGCCGTGCACTGGTCGAGGCGGGCTGCGACGTCATCGTCTGCGACGACGGCCTGCAGCATTACCGGCTGGCCCGTGATATCGAGATCGAAGTGGTCGATGCCCAGCGCCGCTATGGCAACGGGCGGCTGATTCCGGCCGGTCCGCTGCGCGAGCCGGCCAGCCGTGCACGCGACTGCGATTTCCGCGTCGTGAACATGGGCCAGGCCAGCAATGGCGCCGACGCCTTGCCGGCCAGCGGCTTCGGCGAGTGGCCGATGCAGCTGCACATCGACCACGCCCAGCCGCTGCAGGGCGGGCGGGCGCGCACGCTGGCGCACTTCCGGGGCCAGCGCGTGCACGCGGTGGCCGGTATCGCGCATCCGCAGCGGTTCTTCGACATGCTGCGCGCCCAGGGCATCGGCGTGGTGCCGCATGCGTTCGCCGACCATCATGCCTACCAGCCCTCGGACCTGCGCTTCGGCAGCGAGCTGCCGGTGCTGATGACCGAGAAGGATGCGGTGAAGTGCAAGGCCTTCGCCAATGAGTGGCACTTCGCCGTGCCGTTGTCGGCGGAGTTGCCGGCGGCCTTCTGGGTGAACCTGCTGGACCGGCTGGACAAGCTCGGCAAGCGTTGACGGGCAGGGTGCCGGCTGCGGCACACTGCTCCCCATCATCCTGCCGGTCACGCGCCGGCGGTCCCGCCCCGCCGCTGCGCAGAGGTCTTCCATGAGTGCCCCCCTCGATTTCGTCGTCGCCATTCCCGCGCGCTTCGCGTCCACCCGCCTGCCGGGCAAGCCGCTGCGGCTGATCGGCGGCGAGCCCATGATCCTGCGCGTGGCACAGCGCGCGCTGCTGGCCGGCGCGCGCGAGGTGTGGGTCGCCACCGATGATGAGCGCATCGCCTCGGCGCTGGCAGGTCTGGACGGCGTGCGCGTGGCGATGACCGCGGCCGCCCATCTGTCGGGCACCGACCGCCTGGCCGAGTGCGCGCTCCAGGCCGGTTGGGCCGACGACACCGTGGTGGTCAACCTGCAGGGCGACGAGCCCTTCGCGCCTGCCGATGGCATCCGCGCCGTGGCCGAGGCGCTGGTCTACAGCGGTGCGGTGATGTCCACGCTGGCGACTCCGATCGAGGATGCCGACAGTCTGTTCGATCCGAACGTGGTCAAGGTGGTGCGCCGCGAAAACCTGGACGCGCTGTATTTCAGCCGCGCACCGATCCCGTGGCATCGCGATGCCTTCGCGCAGTCGCGCCACACCCTCTCCGGGTCGCACTGGCTGCGCCATATCGGCATCTACGGCTACCGCGCCCGCTTCCTGCGCCAGTTCGCCGCCTTGCCGCCTGGCGCGCTGGAGCAGCTGGAATCGCTCGAACAGCTGCGCGTGCTGGAGGCCGGCCATCGGCTGACCGTCGCACTGTCGCCGGCTGTGTTCCCACCCGGCATCGATACGCCCGAGGACCTGGACCGCGCGGAGGCGTGGTGGAGCGCGCAGGCGTGAAGCTGCTGGTGGTGTGCCTGGGCAACATCTGCCGCTCGCCGATGGCCGAGGGCGCTCTGCGCGCGCGCCTGGCAGCATCGCCACTGTCGGGGCGGGTCAGCGTCGATTCGGCCGGCACCGGCGACTGGCACGTCGGCGAGCCGCCGGATCGGCGTGCGATCGCCTGCGCCGCGCGGCACGGCGTGGATATCGCCGGCCTGCGCGCGCGCCAGCTCCAGCGCGTGGATTTCGACCGCTTCGACCACGTCTTCTGCGCCGATGCCAACAACCTGCGCGATGCCGCGCGACTGGTCGGCGCGGCCGGGCAGGCTCGCCTGTCGCTGTGGCTGCCGTGGGCCGGAATCGAGACCCCGGCATCGATCCCGGATCCGTACACCGGGGGGGAAGATCATTTCGAGCAGGTCTGGACCCTGGTGGACGCGGCGGCCCAGGCGACCGTGGCACGACTGTTGCATGACGCCGACTCCGGCATAATCGGGCCATGAACGTCCAGCCCGTCCAGGATCTCCCCGAGTTCGCCACCTGGCTCAACGCCGCCCCGACCACCCTGGCCGAACTGCAGGGCCGGCCGGTGGTGCTGGCCTTCGTCAACGCCGCCTCGGTGTGGTGCGCGCAGCGCCTGGCCGAACTGGAGTTGTGGCAGTCGCGCAACCCCGGCAAGGTGCAGCTGCTGGTGCTGCAGGTGCCGCGCTTCGACTGCGAACGCGACCCGGCACAATCGCTCAAGCTGCTGCGCAGGCAAGGGGTGACCGCGCCGGCGCTGCTGGACGCGGACTGGGACGGCTGGCGGCGCTTCAATGTCACCGCCTGGCCCACACTGGTGCTGCTGGATGCCCAGGGCCGTGAACGTGAGCGACTGGTTGGCCTGGGCGGTGAGCTGGAGCGCACCCTCAACGGGCTGTGCGAAGGCGCCACACGCCCCCTCGACGATGAGCTCAACGTGCGCCGCGAGCTGCATCCCGAGCCCCGCCTGCCGCTGAGTTTCCCGACCGGGCTGGCGGTGACCACCGAGCGCCTGTATATCGCCGACACCGGGCACCACCGTGTGCTCGAGTGCAGTCACGGGGGGCGCGTGCTGCGCCAGTTCGGGCTGGGTACTGCCGATTTCATGGACGGGGGGCCGGGCGAAGCCGCCTTCAACCGGCCGCAGGGGCTCGCGCTGGAGCGCGAGTGGCTGTACGTGGCCGACACCGGCAACCACGCCCTGCGCCGCATCCATCTGATTTCCGGCCAGATCGACACGCTGTGCGGCACTGGCCGTCCCGGTGAACCGATCGAAGGGCCGATCGCCGATCCGCGCCGCAGCCCGCTGAACCACCCGCAGGGCCTGGCCGTGTCCGACAACCAGATCCACATCGGCATGGCCGGCGACAACCGCATCTGGAGCTACCACCAGGGCCAGCGCGCGCTGAAGTGGCGTGCCGGGTCGGGTGCCATCGAGGAGCGCGACGGCGGCAGCCATATGGCGGCGTTCGCGCAACCGACCTCGCTGGCTGCCGTGCAGCAGGCGCTCTACGTGTGCGACGCGCTTGGCTCCTCGATCCGCGCGATGCAGCTGCGCGGCGATCTGGTGCAGACGCTGGTCGGGCAGGGCATGTGGTCGTTTGGTGACGAAGACGGTCCACGCGCCACTGCCCGCCTGCAGTATCCGCAGGCGATCGCGCTGAGCCCCGATGCGCCGCTGCTGTGGATCGCCGATACCGGCAACGGGCGCCTGCGCACGCTGCGCCTGGGCGGCGGTGAACTGAGCACGCTGGAACTGCCGCGCCGTCTGCATGGACCGGCCGGGCTGGCACTCGGCGGCGGGGCGGTATGGATCGCCGAGACCGATGCCCATGCCGTGCTGCGTTTTGATCCGGTCAGTGGCGTTCTGAGCGACGTCCCGATCAGCGAATGACCGTTTCTTCCGCCCCCGCCTTCGACGGCAAGGCATTTGCGGCCCAGCTGAGCACCGCCCCCGGCGTGTACCGCATGTATGCCGCCGACGACACGCTGCTGTACGTCGGCAAGGCGCGTGCGCTGCGCAACCGCGTGGGCAGCTATTTCAACGGCACGCCCAAGTCCACGCGGATCATGTCGATGCTGTCGCAGGTCGCGCGGATGGACGTGACCGTGACGCGCTCGGAGGCCGAAGCGCTGCTGCTGGAAAACCAGCTGATCAAGTCGCTGTCGCCGCGCTACAACGTCTCCCTGCGCGACGACAAGACCTACCCGCACGTGCTGCTGACCCGGGAGGACTGGCCGCGCATCGCACTGCACCGCGGCCCGCGTGCGGTGCCGGGCCGCTACTACGGCCCGTATCCGGGCGTGACCGCGGTACGCGACACACTCAACCTGATGCACAAGCTGTTCAAGCTGCGCAGCTGCGAAGACAGCGTGTTCCGCAACCGTTCGCGGCCCTGCCTGCAATACCAGATCGGCCGCTGCAGCGCGCCGTGCGTGGATCTGGTGGCGGCCGACGACTACGCCGAGTCGGTGCGCCGTGCGTCGATGTTCCTGGAGGGCAAGAGCGACCAGCTCGCACGCGAACTGGGCACGCAGATGCAGGTCGCCAGTGAAGCGCTGGAGTTCGAGCAGGCCGCGCGCCTGCGCGACCTCATCACCGCGCTGCGCAGCATGCAGACCCGCCAGTACGTGGACGGCCGCGCCGCCGACCTGGACGTGCTGGCCTGCGCCACCCAGGGCGCCAATGCCTGCGTGATGCTGCTGGCCTTCCGTGACGGCCGCAACCTGGGCACGCGGCCGTTCTACCCGCGCACCAACGGCGAGGAAAGCGCCGAGGAAGTGCTGGCCGCGTTCGTTTCCCAGTACTACGCAGAGCATTCGCCGCCACGGGAAATCCTGCTCGACCGGGAAATCCCCGATGCCAGCCTGATCGAATCGGCGCTGTCCACGTCGGCCGAGCACAAGGTGCAGCTGCGCTGGAACGTGCGTGGCGAGCGTGCCGGCTATGTCGAACTGGCCAGCCGCAACGCGCAGATCACCCTTGTCAGCGAACTTACCAGCCGCAGCGCCCAGCACGCGCGCAGTGAAGACCTGCGGCAGATGCTGGGCCTGGCCGAACCGGTCAAGCGGGTGGAGTGCTTCGACATCAGCCACACGATGGGTGAGGCCACGGTGGCCTCATGCGTGGTGTTCGACGCCAGTGGCCCGGTGCGCAGCCAGTATCGCCGCTTCAACATCAGCGGCATCGAGCCGGGCGACGATTACGCCGCGATGCGCCAGGCCATCGACCGCCGCTTCCGCCGTGCGGTGGAGGAGGACGGCGTGCTGCCGGACCTGCTGTTGATCGACGGTGGCGCAGGCCAGCTGGCCCAGGCCCAGGCGGCCCTGGCCGATCTGGGTGTGGAAGGGGTGATGCTGGTGGGCGTGGCCAAGGGCGTCGAGCGCCGGGCGGGGCACGAGGCGCTGGTACTGCCGGATGGCCGCGAGCTGCGTCCGGGCGCGGCCTCGCCGGCCCTCCAGTTCATCCAGCAGGTGCGCGATGAAGCCCATCGTTTCGCCATCACCGGCCACCGCGGCCGCCGCCAGAAGGCGCGGATGACCAGCAAGCTGGAGGATATCGCCGGTATCGGCCCGCGCCGCCGCGCCAGCCTGCTCAAGCATTTCGGCGGCCTGGTCGGGCTCAAAGCGGCCGGCGAGGCGGAAATCGCCAACGTGGAGGGCATCAATGACGCCCTCGCTGCACGCATCTACGCTAACCTTCATGGACTGCCCACGCCCGACGCGGCGGGCGAGTAGAGAGACGCAATGAAGTTGACCCTCCCCACCTGGCTGACGCTGCTGCGGATTGTGATGATCCCGGTGCTGGTGCTGGTGTTCTACCTCCCCTACAAGTGGACCAATTTCGCCTCCGCGGCGATCTTCGGCCTGGCCGCATTGACCGACTGGCTGGATGGCTGGATCGCGCGCCGCTACGACCTGGCCTCGGCGTTCGGCGCCTTCCTCGATCCGGTCGCGGACAAGCTGATGGTGGCCGTGGCGCTGTTCCTGATCGTGCAGGGCCATCCCACGCCGTGGATGGCATTCTGGGCGGCCGTGATCGTCGGTCGCGAGATCGCGGTGTCGGCGCTGCGCGAGTGGATGGCCGAGATCGGTCAGCGCGCCAAGGTGCGCGTCGCCCTGATCGGCAAGATCAAAACCACCGCGCAGATGGTGGCGCTGCTGTGCCTGCTGTACTCGGTGGCGCCGCATACACCGATGCACGAGATCTGGATGGGCGAAGTCGTGTTCCACATCGGCGACTGGACGCTGGCGATCGCCGCCGTGCTCACGCTGTTCTCGGGCCTGCAGTACCTGCATGCGGCCTGGCCGAGCCTGCGTGAAGACGAACGCGCGGCGCGTGAAAGCGCCAAGGCAAAAAAGAATGCCTGAGGGCTGTTGACAGCACCGCGTTTGGCTGTAGAATTTCGCCTCCCAAGCGGGAATAGCTCAGTTGGTAGAGCGCAACCTTGCCAAGGTTGAGGTCGCGAGTTCGAGTCTCGTTTCCCGCTCCAGATATCGGTTTTCAAGGCGGTTGATCGCAGTGGAAGCCAGCAGAAAAAGCGACCGGAAGGTCGCTTTTTCTGTTTCTGCGGTTGGCTTGGACAGGCGCACTTACGGCATCGTGCGCGGCGCCGTATCGCAATCGTCTTCCAGCCTCAGGCGTTCATCACGAATGCCCACGCAGCGCTGGACGAGCCTGTCTTCCTCGACGGCCGCAAAACTCACCAGCCAAGGCGCGGGCAGTGAGCGGAAGGCCGCGACAGGTCCGTCGGCCAGATCGATGGCCATGTCGATCGAATCCAGACAGCTCTGCAGCAACATGAAATCGAGCTGGACCAGTGCGCCCTCGCGCACCCCGAGCAGCAGAAGGCCGTCTTCCTGTCCTGCGCCGCAGTAGCCCATCGGGGCACCGGGGCGCGATGCGGCGCTGATGAACAACAGCAGGCTGCCGTCCGCTTCCGTTGCGGCTGCGTGGCGTCCCAGTGCCATCACTGTGTCCGACCGGGACAGCGCGTCGCGCAGTGTCGGATTCACCCGCAGATCGGTAGGGCCGGCAGCGGACAGCAGCTGCGCACTGCCGGCGGCGCTGTCGATGCGCAGGTATGCGCCGCTGCCGTCTGCCAGTGGCAGATGGAGGGGCGGCGGCGCAGCCAGGGCAGGGCAGGCGCCTGCTGCGGCCACCGCGGTGCACAGGCCCAGCAGCCCGGTGAAAAGGTAATTCATGGCGCGGATTGTCACATGGGGGCGACGCGCTGCGCTGCGGGCGTGTCGCTTCATACCCGCTTCACCGGCACTTCATGGCCGCTCCGCCGGCGACCGCGATCCTGCACACCTCGCCTGCGCAGGACCACGCCACCAATGGAAACCGCTTCTTCCGCCTACGACTGGGATCTGGTGGTGGTCGGCGCCAGCTTTGCCGGCGCCGCCTGCGCGCTGGCGGCTGCGCAGTATGGCCTGCGTGTGTGTGTGCTCGAGCGCAAGGCCGATCCCGGTGCGCGCCTGCATACCACCGGCATCATCGTGAAGGAGGCGATCGAGCAGACCTGGCTGCGACGCGTGCCCGATGCACTGGTCCAGCGGGTGGAGCACGTGCGGATGTATGCCCCGAACCTGCGCAGCGTGCTGCTGGCAGCACCGGACTATTACTTCATGACCACCGATACGCCGAACCTGCTGCGCTGGCTGGCCAGCGAACTGCGTGCCAGCGGGGTGGCACTGCGCCTGGGGCAGTCTTTCACCCATGCGCGGCGCGAGGGCGTGGGCTGGCAGGTGGAGGGTGTGGGGCGTGCCCGCTATCTGGTCGGTGCCGACGGCGCCACCTCGCGCGTGGCGGACCGGACCGGGCTGGGCCGGGTGCGGGACCATCTCTATGGCGTGGAGCAGGAGTTCGCCGGCGTGGTGTTGCCCGAGGCCGGTGCGCTTCACTGTTTTGCGAGCCGGCGGTTCGCGCCAGGCTACATCGGCTGGGTCGCGCAGAATCCGACCGGCGTGCAGGTCGGGCTGGCGCTGCGCCATGATCCCGCGCGTGCGCGGCAGCCGGACAGGGAGGGCTTCCTGGCGCACGTCCGCGACGCGGTGGGCCTGCCCGCGTCCGCCCAGGCCGGTGCCACCCGCGCGGGCCTGGTGCCGTGCGGGCTGCCGGACGGGCCGATCACCGCGCCCGGCGTGATCCTGACCGGCGACGCGGCCGGGATCGTCTCGCCGCTGTCGGCCGGCGGCATTCATTCCTCGTGGCGGCATGGATGGACCGTGGGCGATGCCATCGCGCTGCATCTGCGCGGGCAGGGGCCGGCACCGGAAGGCGTTGCCGCAGGCGCGGCACCGAGGTTCCGGGCCAAGCGGGTTCTGCGCTGGGCAATGGACCATCTGCAGATGGACTGGCCGCTGGACCTGGCCCTGCAGTCGGGGGCGATGCGGCGGGTGGCCGAACAGATCTACTTCCATCGACGCGGCATGCGCGTGTGAGGGCGGTCTATGGTGAACGCGGCCGTTCCACACCGGCTGAACAAGCATGTTGACGGCGTGAAGGAATCCCGACACAATAGCGCTCCTTCGACGCAGGTCGAGGGGCCGGAAGCCTCCAGCACCCCCGGGTGCGATGCAGTCGGAGCAGTCGAAAGTCTGCGGGAATAGCTCAGTTGGTAGAGCGCAACCTTGCCAAGGTTGAGGTCGCGAGTTCGAGTCTCGTTTCCCGCTCCAAATTATGATCTACAGACTTCTACTGACGTCTGTAAGTCATTGAAAAAAGGGGCTTCGGCCCCTTTTTCCATTCCAGCGAGCGCCACGGAAATCCACCCACAGCTACCGTTTTTGAGTGACCAATTGAGGCACAAGAATACGGGTGGGACGGCTACCGGATAGTTGCTGGGGCTGAGCGGGAACCATGACGAGCATAGGGCCTAAGTCATTACTTAGGAGCCTCGAAATGGCACTCTCTGATCTGACCGTCCGGCAGGCAAGAACCACCGGAAAACGCTACACCCTCTCCGATAATGACTGCCTGGGCCTGATGGTCTCTGCTGCAGGCGGTAAGTCGTGGATGTTTCGCTACTACTGGCTGGGCAAGCAAAAACGTATGTCCCTGGGCGGATATCCTGCCCTCAGCTTGCGCGAGGCCCGCGCCGAGCGGGATAAGGCCCAAGCCCTGCTTGCCAGGGGGGTTGATCCGCAAATCGAGCGTGACCAGCGCCGGCACGCGGCCAAATTGGCGGGTGAATACACCTTTAGGAACGTTTTTGATGCCTGGGTCGAGCATCGCCGCAAGGAACTCAAGGAAGGCCGCCAGAGCACCCTGTCGCAGATTCTGCGCATCTTCAACAAGGACGTGCTGCCCGCCTTAGGGAAGATGTCGATCTACGACATTCGCCGCCCTCAGCTCCTGGGAGTTCTGGCGGCGATCGAGAAGCGCAAAGCGTTCACCACCGCCGAGAAGGTTCGCACCTGGTTCAACCAGATGTTCCGCTATGCCTTGGTCGTTGCCGAGGGCTTGGAGGTCAACCCTGCTGCTGACCTGGATGTGGTGGCCGAACCCAAGCCCCCGGTGACCCACAATCCCTATCTGCACCTGCCCGAGATGCCCGAGTTCCTTCAGAAGCTTCGGCTCTACACCCCCCGCGGCTGGCAGACCCAGCTTGGTGTGCGGCTGCTGTTGTTAACTGGGGTGCGGACGGGCGAATTGCGGCTGGCCGAGCCTGAGCAGTTCGACCTCGACCGCGGCTTGTGGATCATCCCGCCACAATTCGTCAAGCAGCTCCAGGACGAAATGCGCAAGGCCGGTAAGCGGCCGCAGGACGTGCCGCCCTACATCGTGCCCCTCTCTCTGCAGGCCATCGAGATCGTGCGCTATCTTCTGAGCGCGATGCGGCCGGCGCAGAAGTACTTGTTGGCTCATACCAGCGAACTCAAGAAGCGCATCAGCGAAAATACGCTGAACAAGGCCTTGCAGCTCATGGGTTACGAGGGGCGCCTGACCGGGCACGGCATCCGCGGCACCATCTCGACGGCGCTCAACGAAATCGGCTATCCGAAAATTTGGGTGGATGCACAGCTATCGCACTCCGACCCCAACAAGGTCAGCTCGGCCTACAACCACGCCAAATACGTGGAGCCGAGGCGCCGGATGATGCAGGACTGGGCCGATCGCCTCGACCTGCTCGAACAGGGCGAGGTAGAAGCTGCGAGCGCACACCTGACCATCCGCATCGATGGGGTGCCTGCGATGGCAGAAGTGGAAGAGGCGGTGGGTGCGGCCCCCATCGTGGCCGAGCCCCCTGTGCCCGGCGTGCAGTCCCTTGTCGCAACGCCCATTGTCGTCACTTCGAGCAGCGGCGGAATCACGTTCCGGAGACTGTCGCATCTGCCGCCGCCTCCGGTGCATGTCCCAGAGCCGGAAGTGTCCGCGATCCAGCGCGAGCGCGAGGAAATGCTGGCTATCTATGAGTCGCCGAACAGCCTGCCGGTCCCGTTGTTCGGCAAGCTGGCCGGGAAGTCCAAGGACCAGATCAACCGCGAACTGAAAGCCGGAAAGTTGCTGGCTATCAGCCTTGGCAATCGGGGACAGCGTGTTCCGGACTGGCAACTGGTGCCGCTCAAACACAGGCTGGCCCAGGTGCTCATGAACCAGTGCCCGCACGCGGATTCTTGGGGACTTTACCGCATGCTGACCCAGCCGCACCCTGACCTGGGCGATCGCGCCGCCATCGATGCGGTCACGCCGACCAACGTGCCGGCGATCGTACGGGTCATCATGGGCGACTACCAGCATCACGAGGATGTGCCCAAGGCCGTCGCCCCGCAGCCCGTCCCGGAAGATGTGCGGCAGAGCGTTCGTAGGCTAGTGGACAGCGCTGTGGTGATCGAGGGAACCTAATCCACGGGTCAGCCTATGGCCGGGATGACGCTTCCGGCCGTAGGCCCATCACCTTGCACCTTCCCCAGCAATCTGTAGCGCTCTACGCTCGAACCGCTTGGCAGCAGAATCGGCTTGCGCGTGGGGCCGTTGGAGGTACGTCACGATATTGTAGGGGCCATCGGCGAGCGGTCGCATGCCGATCCCCCATTGATGGGCACGCTCGATGCGCGATTGCGCGCATACGCCGATGCCGTAGCCGGATGAGACCCACAGCGCCATCATCTCGAATGAAGTTGCAGACAGGATGTTCTCTTGGTCCACTGGCATGAGGGAGGCCAACCTCTCGTCCAGCAAGGGGCAAGCCTCCACCCGCCAGCGATAGATTGGATAATCCTGAAGATCTGAGATGGTGAGCTTCGCCTGGTTAACTAAGCGGGACCGCGGTGGTATCGCAACGGCCATGCTTTCGCACCATAGCCTCCGGCTACTCGTCAGGTGATCCCCCGCACCGCTAAGAGATAGTCCCGCGTCGTAGCGGCCCTCCTGCAGGCCCGTCATCAACTCTTGATCCGAAACTTCACGCACGGCCATCGCGACGCCCGGCTCCTGCGCTCGCTGCAGTGCAAGCAGCGCCGACAGCCGTGAAGACGGTACACCTGGCGCTATGGCGAGTGTGAAATTCGGGGGCGGACTGATGACGTCATGCATGGATACCCCCAAAGAGGCGGCGGGAGGGGATCGAAAAGATCTACCGACATCATACTAAAGAGATATCTTTAACGTGGTTAAAGATCAGTGATTCCATGACGCTTCTGCGAATGCAGAAGCGCACTATTCGGCCTGGACGGCCCGCCGGAGTAACCACCTATGAGTCCGCACCGGCGTTGGCGTTCGGGCAAGCGGTGCGAGCCGCTCGCCTGGATCAGGGGATTGCTCAGGATGAGTTCGCGGGCTTGGCGGGGATCGCGCGTTCGCACATGGGCAAGATTGAGCGCGGCGAGCACATGCCGACACTCGCTCTCATTCTAAAAATTTCCCTGGCTCTCAAGATCAGCTCGGCCGAACTGATGACGGCCACGGAGCGCAACCTCTACCTTCAGGGCGATGCGTGACGCCGGGTGTGGCGCAGGCGCCGTAGCTAATCGCTCTTTGGCGAACGCAAACGCTCGATGAAGCGCTCTACGGGAACGGATAGTCCGCTACCGCCTTCGGGCCGAAGCAGGTAGGTGATGATGACGGCCGAATCGAGCGCCAACGGCCGGATCACCACGTCGGGACGTTGGCATACCGCGATTCGGGTCGCCGTTGCGAAGCCGATGCCGTAACCAGCTCCGACCAACGTGAGCATCATGTCCAGCGACGAGACATGCTCAACGATGGTGGACTCGCGCTCCAGGGGATGTAGCAGCCGGGTCAATTCGCGGCAGTAGCCCTCGCAAAGCTGCGGATCGCACATCACCAGCGGGTAACTCACGAGTTCACGTAGCGACACTTCCTTGTGGGCCAGCAACGGGTGCCGGATCGGCAAGGTCACCACCAGCGGGTCCTGCCAGATGGGCTCCGTCACCAGTCCGTCGCCGACGTCCGCAGTGTGTGCGAAACCGATCGCGAAGTCGCCGGATCGCAGCCCCCGCAACTGTTCCGCCAGGGTGACCTCGGAGAGCCGTATTTCGATCTCCGGCTCCTCCTGGCGGCACAGGGCAAGAAGTGCAGACAGCCGCGGGTCGATGGCGCCATCGGAGATGGCGATGCGCACGCTGCCTCTTAGGCCTGCGGCGATCGCCCTGACGTTTTCTCGTGCCTGCTCCAGGTTGGTGAACAGCCGGCGAATGTCCTGAAGGAAGGTGGTACCCGCTGGCGTCAACCGCGTTCCCCGCCGATCGCGGTCAAAGAGCAGCACCCCCAGTTCGTCTTCCAATTCCTTGATCGTGCGGGACAGCGGCGGCTGCTCGATGTGCAAGCGCTCCGCAGCACGGGTGAAATGCAGCTCTTCGGCGAGAGCCACGAAGCAGCGCAAATGACGAAGTTCCATGGGCACGTCCTTCAGCAATCCTGGTCATTGGGTTGGCCACGGCGCATTGCTGCCGAAGTGCGCTTAGAGGGGGCGAGGTAGTGCTGGGTCCCTCTTCAGGGCGAGGAAAAAGGCCATCGGTGTATCTGAATAAGAATACATATGTTCATGTATTAACTCAAGTCAAGAGTGGTAGCAACTGTTTCGGAACGTGACGCCGAACCCAACCCGCTCAATGCTTGAGCGGCTAAGGCCGTACTGACGCCAAAGTAGCGCGAGCCCACAGAGGGGCTCGCGAGATGTAGGACCGAAGGCGCTCTGCCTTCATGGAAAAGCCCAAATCAGGCCGGGTTGATTTCCAACGAGCCACGGTTGATCTGGTCGCGTTCCATCGACTCGAACAAGGCGCCGAAGTTTCCTTCGCCGAAGCCCTCGCGGTAGTTGCCCTTGCGCTCGATGAACTCGAAGAACACCGGGCCAAGCAGCGGCTCGGAGAATATCTGCAGCAGCAGGCGGGGCTGGCCGCCTTCGGTCGTGCCGTCGAGCAGAATGCCGCGCGCCTGCAACTCGGGCACGGGCTGGCCATGGCCGGGCAGGCGCTTTTCCAAGTTTGCGTAATAGATGTCGTTGGGGGCGGTCAGCAGCGGGATACCGGCCATCTGCACGCGGTCGAGCGCATCGAGTAGGTTGTCGCACAGCAGGGCGATGTGCTGGATGCCCTCGCCGCTGAACTGCATCAAGAATTCCTCAATCTGGCCGCCGCCCTGGCGTGCTTCCTCGTTCAGCGGGATGCGGATCAGGCCGTCCGGCGCGCTCATCGCCTTGGAAGCCAGGCCGGTGTACTCGCCGTTGATGTCGAAGTAGCGGATCTCCTGGAAGTTGAAGAACTTCGTGTAGAAGTCGGCCCAGTACGTCATGCGGCCGCGATAGACGTTGTGTGTGAGGTGATCGACGATCGAGAAGCCGTGGCCTTTGGGACGGCGATCCACACCGGGTAGGAATTCGAAGTCGATGTCGTAGATGGACTTGCCGTCCTCGAAGCGATCGATCAGGTACAGCGGCGCGCCGCCGATGCCCTTGATCGCCGGTAGGCGCAACTCCATCGGGCCAGTGGGAATGTCCATCGGCTGCGCGCCCAGCTCCAGCGCGCGGTGGTAGGCCTTGTGCGAATCCTTGACGCGGAACGCCAGCCCGCAGGGGCTGGGGCCGTGCTCGCCCGCGAAATACGCCGCCTGGCTTTTAGGCTCGCGGTTGACGATGAAGTTGATGTCGCCCTGGCGGTAGAGCGATACGTCCTTGGAGCGATGCCGGGCCACCTCGGTGAAGCCGAGCTTCTCGAACAGCGGCTCCAGCACGCCGGGCGTCGGCGAGGCGAACTCGACGAATTCAAAGCCGCACAGGCCCATCGGGTTGTCAAAAAGGTCGGTCATCAGGGGTGTCTCTCTTGGGTTTGGGGTGGAAATCTGGACACCCTAGATGGTAAGAAAAAGCCCGCACATCATTTCTGCAAAATCAATTGCAAATAGACTTCTTGATGCCTGATTCCTGCGTGGTGAAAGAAATGAGCACAGAAATAGTCCTTGATGGTACGGATAGACGCCTTATTGATGCATTGCAACGCAATGGAAGGTCCACCTTCGACGAACTGGCCGAACACGCAAGCCTGTCGTCCTCGGCCACGCTGAGGCGGGTGCGCCGCCTCGAAGAGGCTGGCGTCATCGCCGGCTATGTGGCCCTGGTGCACCCCGAACGCATCGGCCTCACCCTCACGGCCTACCTGAACGTGCGCCTCGAAAAGCACTCTGATTCGCACAAGCGCAACCCCATGGACGTGTTCCGCGCGTCGGTTCAGAACTGGCCCGAGGTGGTGGAGTGCCACGCGCTGACCGGCGACATGGACTACCTGTTGCGGGTGGTCGTCAGAGATATGGCCCACTACTCCCGCTTCGTGCTCGATACGCTGCTCAAGCACCCCAGCGTGCAAGACTGCAAGACCAGCTTCGTGCTGGACCGCGTGAAGAGCACCACGGCCTTGCCCCTATGAACATTCGGCAGGTTGGTGTGGCGGGGATGCAAATAGCGCTTGACCTTCCAACCGTGGCAAGGATCAAACTTTAAGCATCCCAACCCGAAAGGAGTTTTCCATGCAATTCCATCTCGAAGACATGACCTGCGGCGGCTGCGCCCGCACTGTGACGAAAACGATCCAAACGATCGACCCCAACGCCAAGATCGTTACGGACCCGCCGACCCGCCGTGTCGAGGTCCAGACCTCGGCCTCGCAAGAGCAGATCGCCGCGGCCCTGAGCGAAGCTGGCTTCCCGCCGCGCGCGCAGTAACACCGCGTCGTGGCCGGCATGCACACAGGACGGCCGATGCGAGCACGTGCGCTGCGCCATATCTGGCGCGGCGCTCAGTGCATCCCAAGGTAGGCGACCTTGGCCCACATCCACAGGGCCATCGCCACCATCATCAGGTTCTCGGTCAGGGACACGAAGTCCAGCGGCACGTTGCTGTCCCCGCCCACGCAGGCGCACTTGAGTTCCCGGCGATCGACATAGACCGCCTTGAAAACCGACACGGCCCCGACGGTCCCGATGAACAGCGCCAACGGAATCGACACCCACATCCCCACGCCCGCGACCATCAGGACGCCTGCGATGGCCTCCGCGAACGGGTAGAAATAGGCATACCGAACCCAGCGCTTGGCCAGCAGGTCGTAGTTGAGGAACATCGTCGCGAAGCCGTCCACGTCCTTGAGCTTCTGCAGCGCCAGGAGACACATGGCAAAGGCCACGAGCCACTCTGCCGCCTGAATGCTCCAGAGCTGGCCGAAGGCCGCCCAGCTCGCCGCCAGCGCCATCGCGGCCGCCATGGCGAACAGCGCGATCACAGGGGTGTAGGTCACGGCGTTCTTGTCCTTCACGGACATGCCGAAGAATTTGCGTAGGTCGTCGTAGCCGCCCACGCGCCGCCCGTTTATGAAGACCTGGGGCGTGGTCTCGACGCCATGCTCCTTCTTGAACGCATCCGTCTGCTCGCGGCTCGCCAAGTGTTTGTCCTCGACCTCGTAGCCCTTGCGTTTGAGCAGATCGAGCGACTTCAGCCCGTAGGGGCAGGTATGGCCGGGCATGACCATTCGGTAGAGCGTGGCTAGCTTGGGCGCAGACATGCAGGACTTCTCCTGTGTGACTTTCCATGGGCCGGCCGTCACGGATTTAAGGACGTTGATGACCTTTCCAGCCTAACCGACGACCGTGCAAAGGGAGTGTAGACACCTGGCTCGCGGGTTGGTCTGGCCCACGGGTTGGTTATCTGGCTGCAATGCCGTCAGTCCTCCATCTGCCAGAGCAACCCTGCCGCAGGCCGGTGCGCCTGAGGCAGCACGCAGGCTCCTAGTGGTTCTCCTTGGCATGGTTGATCGTGTACTTGGGGATCTCGACGGTCAGGTCTTCGGTCGCAACGATGGCCTGGCAGCTCAGCCGCGACTGCGCCTCCAGTCCCCAGGCCCGGTCGAGCAGATCATCCTCGCACTCCTCGACTTCGTTTAGAGAATTAAACCCCTTGCGCACGATGCAGTGACAGGTCGTGCAGGCACAGCTCATGTCGCAGGCATGCTCGATCTCGATGCCGTTGTCCAGCAGGGCCTCGCAGATCGAAGTGCCTGCTGGCACGTTCAGTTCGGCTCCCTCGGGAGCCAGTTCAGGATGGGGCAAGACTGTGATTTTGGGCATATCTCTCCTGGCTGCTCAGTGCGCACGCGGCTTTTTTCCTGCTGCGTTGGCTCGCGCGCGGCGCGGCACTGCGCCAGTGCGCGCTTCGGGCTTGTTGTCACTGGTATCGGGCTGCTCCAGCGTGTGCAGGATCGGGCAGTCGGGCCGTTCGTCGCCGGCGCAACACCGGATCAGCGCCTTGAGCGTCGCGGCCATCTCCAGCATGCTCTCGATGCGCCGGTCCAACTCGTCGATGTGTTGCTGGGCCAGACGCTTTACATCAGCACTCTGGCGCGACTTGTCATTCCACAGTCCCAGCAAGTCCGTGATCTCGGCTACCGAGAAGCCGAGGTCGCGCGAACGCCGGATGAAATGCAACCGGTGAACGTCGTCCTGGGTATAGGCGCGGTAGCCCGAATCGGTGCGGTCAGCCGGAGGGATCAGACCGATTTGCTCGTAGTAGCGGATCATTTTGGCCGAGACCTTCGAGGCCTTGGATGCTTCACCGATGTTCATGGTGTTCCTCCTTTCTCAATGAGCGGTATCCGCCGCCAGCGGCGGCTGGAAGCGGCGCAGGCGCAGCGCGTTTCCGAGCACGAACACGCTGGACAGCGCCATCGCGCCAGCCGCGAAGATCGGCGACAACAGCACACCGTATGCGGGGTACAGGACGCCAGCGGCCACCGGGATCAGGGCCGTGTTGTAGCCAAACGCCCAGAACAGGTTCTGGCGGATGTTGCCGATGGTCGCCTTGGACAGCGCGATGGCGTTGGGCACGCCCTGCAGGTTGCCCGACATCAGCACTACGTCGGCCGACTCCACCGCCACGTCGGTGCCGGTGCCGATGGCCAGGCCCACGTCGGCCTCGGCCAGCGCCGGGGCGTCGTTGATGCCGTCGCCCACGTAGGCGATCTGGCCGTGGCTGGCTTTCAGCCGGCGCACGGCTTCGACCTTGCCCTCGGGCAGCACTTCGGCCACCACCTCGTCGATGCCCAGTTGCTTGGCGATGGCCTGCGCGGTACGCGCGTTGTCGCCGGTGATCATCGCCACCTTCAGGCCGAGCTGGTGCAGCGCGGCAATGGCCGCGGGCGTGCTGGACTTGATCGGATCGGCCACCGCGATGATGGCGGCCAGCCGGCCGTCGATCGAGGCGTACAGCGGCGACTTGCCCTCGTTGCCTAGGCGCTCGGCCGTGCGAGCGAAGCCGCCCACGTCCAACCCCAGCTCACGCATGAAGCGATCGGCACCGACCTCGACACGCGCGCCGTCCACGGTGGCGCGCACGCCCATGCCCGTGACCGAATCGAAGTCTGTCATCGTCGGCAGCGCGATGCCACCTTCCACGGCCGACTCGACGATGGCGCGTGCGATCGGATGCTCCGAGCGCGATTCCACGGCGGCGACCTTCGCCAGCACCTGGTTGCGGTCAAAGCCGTCGGCAATCTCCAGGTCGGTCAGGACCGGGCGGCCCTCGGTCAGCGTGCCGGTCTTGTCCACGGCCACCACCTTGGCGTCCTTGAGCAGTTGCAGGGCTTCACCCTTGCGGAACAGCACGCCCATCTCAGCGCCCCGGCCCGTGCCGACCATGATGGAGGTCGGCGTCGCCAGACCCATGGCGCACGGGCAGGCAATGATCAGCACCGCCACGGCATTGACCAGCGCGAAGGACAGCGCGGGCGACGGGCCGAACACCAGCCAGACCAGGAAGGTCAGCACGGCGGCCAGCATGACGGCGGGCACGAACCACAGCGTCACCTTGTCCACCACGGCCTGGATCGGCAGCTTGGAACCTTGCGCCTGCTCGACCATGCGGATGATCTGCGCCAGCATGGTCTGACCGCCCACGGCGGTGGCACGCAGCGTCAGCGCACCCTTCTGGTTGACGGTGCCGCCGACCACGGTGCTGCCTTCCGCCTTTTCGACGGGAATCGGCTCGCCGGTGATCATCGACTCGTCCACGAAGCTGCGGCCCTCGGTCACTTCACCATCGACCGGCACGCGCTCGCCGGGGCGCACTTCCACGATGTCGCCCTGCGCCACGTCGTTGATCGGGATGTCCACGATGCGGCCGTCGCGCAGCACGTGCGCCTCCTTGGCCTGTAGGCCGACCAGGCGCTTGATGGCCTCGGAGGTGCGGCCCTTGGCCCGTGCCTCAAGAAAGCGGCCCAGCAGGATCAGCGCCACGATGACGGCGGCCGCCTCGTAGTACACGTTCACCGTGCCGGCCGGCAGCAGACTGGGCGCGAACGTGGCGACCATCGAATAGCCGAAGGCCGCGGCCGTGCCGACCGCGACCAGCGAGTTCATGTCGGGACCCAGGCGGAACAGCGCCGGGAAGCCCTTCTCGTAGAAGCGCCAGCCCGGAATGGCGAGCACCAGCAGGGTCAGCACGAACTGCAGATACCAGCTCTGCTGGATGCCGATGGTGGAAGCCACCCACTCGTGCATGCCGGGAATCATGTGCGAGCCCATTTCGAGCACGAACACAGGCAGCGCCAGCACGGCGGCCAGGGTCAGGTCGCGCTTGAGTTCGGCGCGCTCGGCGTCCTTTTTCTCGGCGGCTTCCTCGTCGGCCTGCATGCTGGTATCGACAGGGCTGGCCTCGTAGCCGACCTTATCGACAGCCGCGATTAGATCCTGCACGGATGCCACACCACGCACGGTAGCGCGCTCGGTCGCCAGATTGACCACAGCCTCAGTGACGCCCGGCACCGCCTTGAGCGCCTTCTCGACGCGGCCCACGCACGAAGCGCAGGTCATGCCTCCGATCGCCAGCTCGATGGTGCCCTGAGGCACGTCGTACCCTACCTTCTCGATCGCCTGGATCAGCGCCATGCGATCGACAGCACGGTTCAGGCGAATGTCCGCTCGCTCGGTGGCGAGATTGACAGACACGCTTGCCACGCCCTCGACCTTGGCAAGGGCGGCCTCGACTCGGCCGACGCAGCTTGCGCAGGTCATGCCCTCGATGGGCAGGCTGATTGCCGCTGCTTGGCCGCCAGCACTACTCGTTGTTGCCATGCTCATGGTGTGCTTCCCATAGTTGAAATTCGACATGGAGGGAGCTTAGGGTTTACCATCGTGGGAAGGTCAAGCGCTTTTTCGGATGCTGTCAGGTTTCAGAAATGACCCGGTGCACGGGGAGCGGAGGCCTTGCCTGCCAGGCTCGCACTGGTTCTTTGCTGCGCGCGCCTAAGCGGCTGCTGCCTTGTTAATTCTGAAGGGCGAAAACAGCCATTCGAGGTTAGGAAATATTTTAAAAATGAATACAAGTAAGCCATTCAGTACCCCACCGAAGGATCCCAGCGCCAATTTGGAATCGCTGTCACAGAATGACGTGACCATCTTGGCTGAGACATTCCGCCTCCTGGGTGACCCGTCCCGGCTGAGAATCATGCTGTGCTGCATGAAGGGCTCATCCTCGGTCGGGGATATCGCTGAAACCCTCGAACTCTCGCAGTCGCTGGTGAGCCACCACCTGCGGCTGCTGCGCGGTGCTCGCCTGGTCAAGGGCGTGCGCCAGGCCAAACAGATCTTCTATGAGGTGGCGGACAAGCACGTGAACCAGGTGCTGCTGGATATGGCCACCCACATCGCGGAAGACCACAACGACGAGTAACTGTTGGGCATAGCATGCCGTTGCAGCGTGGCCTACGTTCCATGGCGATATGCGCCCCACCGCCCGCAGCTGCGTTCGGTGAGGCGGTTTGGATGCCGCTTCCGATCAATCAGAAGTTGAGCGCGCGCTTGTCCACTGCCAGCGAGGCCTCTTTGAACGTCTCGGAGAGGGTCGGATGGGCAAAGCAGATGCGGGCGATGTCTTCGCTGCTGGCCTTGAACGCCATGGCGATCACGGCCTCGGCCACCAGTTCGCTGGCCTGCGGGCCGACTACATGCACGCCGAGTATCTCGTCCGTGGCAGAATCGGCGATCACCTTGACGAGGCCCGTCGTGTCGCCCAGTGCACGCGCGCGGCCATTGGCCATGAACGGGAAGGAACCGATTCGATAGGCGGTGCCCTGCTCTTTGAGCTACTGCTCGGTGCGGCCTACCCAGGCAATCTCCGGGCTGGTGTAGATGACGTTGGGGATCGTGTTGAAATCGACGTGACCGTGCTGGCCGGCAATGCGCTCGGCCACTGCGACACCTTCCTCTTCCGCCTTGTGCGCCAACATCGGGCCACGCACCACGTCACCGATGGCCCAGATGCCGGGCACACTGGTGCGGCATGCATCGTCCACCACCACGGCGCCGCGCTCATCCAGTTGGAGTCCCACGGCGGCCGGATTCAGGCCTTCGGTGTTGGGCACACGGCCGATAGCCACGATCACTTTGTCTGCCTGCAAGGACTGCGTCTGGCCCTGGCTGTCGGTGTAGTGAATAGTCACGCCGGCCTCGGTTGCATTGACTTCGCGAACCTTCGCACCTAGTTCGATCTTCAGGGCTTGCTTGTCGAACGCCTTCTTCGCCTCCTTGGCGATGGCTTGGTCGACGATTGGCAGGAAGCTGGGCAAGCCTTCGAGGATCGTGACATCCGCCCCCAGGCGGCGCCAAACGGAGCCCAGCTCCAGGCCGATCACGCCGGCACCGATGACGGTCAACCGATTGGGCACGGCCGCGATGTTCAGCGCGCCGTCGTTGGAGAGCACGACCCGCTCATCGAACGGTAGGTTGGGGAGCGGCCGCACGTTGGAGCCTGTGGCAACGATGATCTGCTTGCCCACCAAGGTAACAGCCTCATCGGCGGCGACGCTCACCTCGAAGCCACCATCGACAGTCCTGGTGAAAGACGCCAGGCCGTTGAAGAACTGGACCTTGTTTTTGCGGAACAGATAAAGGATGCCTTCGTTGCTGGACTTCACCACCTGATTCTTACGTTCCAGCATCGTGGTCACATCCATGCGCAGATCACCCGTGGAGATGCCGTGCGTGCCAAAGTGGTGCTTGGCTTGTTCAAAGTTCTCTGACGACTGCAGTAGCGCTTTCGAAGGGATACAACCGATGTTGTTGCAGGTACCGCCAGGTGCTGGCTTTCCGTCCTTGTTCTTCCAGGCATCTACACAAGCGACCTTCATGCCTAATTGGGCAGCGCGAATGGCCGCGATGTATCCGCCAGGGCCGGCACCGATAACAATGACGTCGAAATGCATGTCCATGATTTACATCTCCAAAGTTTTTGAGGAAATAGTGAGCGCCTATGTCGCGCCTTTTGTCAGGTGGTCGCCAGATTACAGCTCGTTCCCTGACGATCACGTTGAACACTACGGAAGAACGAACCGGGCGCTCGCGGTATTGCCCCCACGTTCGACTTGGACAACGGCCTTCGTGCCCTTGGCTGCGGCGAAGGTCCCGCTGCCTTCGAGGCGGCTTCCGTCCGCGGCAGGCGTGAGTTGCACCTCCTGCTTTTGTGAGCCGGTCAACAGCGTGAGCTTGGCTTTGGTGTTGCTTACGTTGACCTGCTTGCCGTGGTCGCGCAGGTAGAGTTGCGCTGCTGCGGGCTGAACGACCAACTCGTAGTCCACGTCCCGGACTTCGGTCACGACGCCACCATGCAGCGGCTTGTGGTCATGCGCGTGGTCATGGTCGCCTGCGGCGAAGGCGGTGACGGATGCCAGGGCGAGGGCGGTGCCAGCCGTGAGGGAACGAAATCGAACAGACATGAAAGCTCCTATAGGGTTACGGTGGTTGAAATCGGGTGACAGAAGGCGTTGCATCAGAATGCCCCCGCGTCGCGGTCGTCCAGCAGGCGTTCGGCAGGCTTGCGGCCGAACAGCCAGAACATGGCGGGTGTAAGGAAGGTGTCCAGCAGCGTGGAGCTGACCAGCCCCGAGAAGATCACCACCGCGACGGGGTGCAGGATCTCAGTACCGGGTCGTGACGCCTCGAACAACAGCGGGGCCAGTGCGAAGGCCGTGACCAGCGCGGTCATCAGAACCGGGGAAAGCCGTTCGAGCGAGCCACGCACGATCATCTTCTGGTCGAAGTCCTCGCCCTCCATGCGCATGAGGTTGAGGTAGTGGCTCACCTTCAGGATGCCGTTGCGCACAGAAATACCCGCGAGCGTGATGAAGCCGACCAGAGCGGCCACGGACAACGGCTGGCCAGACAGCCACAGCCCCAGCACGGCGCCGACCAGGGCCAATGGAATGTTCACCATGATGAGCGCCGATAGGGCGACCGACTTGTAGCGCGTGTACAACACCACGAACATGAGCGTCAGGGAGACGATGGACAGCAGGCCCACCAGTCGCGAGGCTTCCTCTTGTGCCTGGAACTGGCCGCCCAGCGTGATGAAGTAGCCTTCGGGCAAGCGCACTTCTTGGACGACGCTGCGTATGTCGGCCACTACTTCGGACAGCGGCCGTCTCTGAGCGTTGGCCGACAAAACTATGCGCCGACGGCCATCGTCGCGGCTGACCTGGTTGGGGCCGTCGCTGTCTTCGATGGTGGCAAGGCGCGACAACGGGACCCGACCCATGGGCGTGTCGATGAGGATGCGGCTCAAGCCCTCAATCGACCGCGCCTGCTCGGGCAGGCGAACCACCAGCGCGAAGCGGCGGTTGCCCTCGATGACCTCGGTGATCTTTTCGCCTTCGACCAGGCTTTGTAGCGTGGACAGAATTTGCGGTGCGGCCACGCCGTAGCGTCCCGCCGCCGCATAATCCACGCGGATTTTGATCTGCGGCGCAAGGACCTGCTTTTCGATCTCCAGGTCAGCAAGCCCCGGAATTCCGGCCAGCTTGGCGCGCAGCAGATCCGCCTGCCCGCGCAGGACGTCCAGGTCCTCGCCGAACACCTTGATGGCGATCTGCGAGCGCACCCCCGACAACATGTGGTCGATGCGGTGCGAGATCGGCTGGCCAATGCCGATGGAGCCGGGCAAGTGAGCCAGACGCGAACGGATGTCGGCGGTGATCTCCTCCATGGAGCGCTTTAGCTCCGAGGCGGGCAGCAGGCCCACGTCCAGCTCGCTGACATGCACGCCTTCGGCATGCTCGTCCAGCTCGGCCCGTCCGCTGCGCCGGCCCACGTGCTGCACCTCTGGCACCTGCGCGACCAGCAGCTCGGCTTGCTGGGCAAGCGCCGAAGATTCGGCCAGCGTCACACCGGGATTCAGGCGCAGGCCCACCAGCAACGTTCCTTCATTGAACGGGGGCAGGAACGTGGTCGGGAAGAATGGCACCGCGGCGACAGCCAGTGTGACAGCCACAGCGGCCATGCCAAGGGCGGCACGCGGCCGCTGCAAGACCCGCTGCAGGCCGCCCTGATAGCGCGTCTTCAACCAGGCTAGAAGCCGAGTGTCGCCATGGTCCAGCGTCCTCATCTTGGGCAGCAGGTAGTACGAAAGCACCGGAGTGACCGTCACAGAGACCAGCAGCGAGGCCAGCGTGGAGACGATGAAGGCGATGCCCAGCGGCACGAACAAGCGCCCCTCCATCCCCGGCAGCGCGAACAGAGGCAGGAACACCAGCACAATGATCATCGTGGCGTAGAGAATCGCCGAGCGAACCTCCATCGAGGCCCTGGCAACGATGACCAGGGGCGTCAGCCGGTTCTCAGGGTGGCGGGTGCGGTCCTCCTTGAGCCGCCGCATGATGTTCTCCACATCGACCACAGCATCGTCCACGAGACCGCCGATGGCGATCGCCAGCCCACCGAGCGTCATGGTGTTGATTGATAGGCCGAAATAGTGGAACACCAGCCCGGTCACGAAGATCGAGGCAGGAATCGCGGTCAACGCGATCACCAGGGGGCGCAAAGTGCCCAGGAAGAAGAACAGGATCACCGCCACGAAGACCGATGCGCCGATGAGCTTGCCTTGCAGCGTGCTGATGGACGCCTCGATGAAGTTGGCTTGTCGGAAGGTCACCTGTGGCTCGGCCATGCCAGCCGGCAGTGAGCCCTTCATGTCCGCCAACGCTGACTCGATCGAGCGGGTCAGTGCAATCGTATCGGCCGTGGGCTGCTTTTGGATGCCCAGGATCACGGCTGGCAGGCCCTCGAAGCCCGCATCGCCGCGCTTGATGGCTGGCGCAAACTGAACATCGGCGACCTGGTGGAGCAGGATGGGTTGGCCCGCACGCACCGCGAGAGGCAGGTTACGCAGGTCGTCGAGTCGGGACGTGCGGCCCAGGTTGCGGATCAGGTACTCGCGGCCATTGATCTCCAGGAAGCCGCCGGAAGTGTTCGCGGAGAAGCCCTTGAGAGCCGCATCCAGATCGGACGCAGTCACGCCCAGCTCTGACATACGCGTGGTGTTGGGCTGGACCTGGAACTGACGGACCTCGCCTCCGATCGGGATGACTTGGGCAACACCAGGTATGGCCATCAGCCGGGGGCGTAGCACCCAGTCCGCGTACTCGCGAGTGTCCATGGCCGACAGCGGCGGGGCTGCGTTCTTCTGCCCTGAGGGCTTGGCACCGATGGGGATTGCAATCTGCATGATCTCGCCCATCACTGAGCTGATTGGCCCCATAGTGGGCGTCACGCCCGGGGCTAGCCCTTCCTCCATGGACGTCAGGCGTTCGGAGACCATCTGGCGCGCCCGGAAGATGTCGGTCTTCCAGTCAAATGTCACGTAGATGAAGGAAAGCCCGGCGCTGGAGACCGAGCGCACGCTTTCGACGCTGGGCAGGCCGTTCATGGCCGTTTCGAGCGGGAACGTGATGAGTTGCTCGACTTCTTCGGCAGCCATGCCGCCAGCCTCCGTCATGAGAGTGACGGTCGGCTTGTTGAGATCGGGAAAGACATCTACCGGCGTGCGCGTCAGGGTGAACGCGCCATACGCCATCAGCACCAGCGCCCCGATGATGACCAGGAGCCGGTTTCGTAAGCTATTTTCGAGAAGCCACTTGAACATGGAATGGTGCCCCTCAACGAACTTGATTGATCAGGGACGCGCCCTCGACAACCACGCGGTCGCCGTCCGCCAGGCCCGAAGTGACAGCGATGGATGCACCATCCAAAGGAGTGATGTTCACGACACGCGGCTCGAAGCGCTCGGCCTGGTCTTTGACCCAGACGATGTTCTGGTTGGCAGGGTTCTTCATCAGCGCACCGGAAGGCACGCGGTAGCCAGGTACCGTCGTCGCCTCTTGCACGAAGACCACCACCGGCATACCGACCGCCAAGCGCGAGAGGCTTTCGCTGGTGCCCTTGAACAGCATGGGCAGGGCCTGCTCGCGCAGGCTGCTGGCGGCACCGACGAAGCTCAGCGGCACCTTCTGACCGCCTACTGCGAGTGCAGCACCGGCCAGGTTCTGTGCCATTGCCGGATCGTAGGCAAGCGCCTCGATGCGCAGTTGGGTCGGATCGACCACCTCAAACACCAGTTCGCGCGCATCCACGACCTGCCCGGCAACTGCGGGGCTGGATGCGATGACGCCGCTGACTGGGGCCTTCAGTACGTCCCTGCCGGCGAGGCCCCCGCTCAAGGCGCGGGCGCGTTCGGTCAGGCTGTTCACTTCGCTTTCGGCTGCTTCGATCTCCTTGCGGGGCACGGTCTCCGACAGCTCGCGCAGCCGGGCCAAGCGCTTCTGCGCGAGCGCTTGGCCCGCACGCAGCTCGGCAACCTGGGCCATCTGGCCTGAGCGCTCCAGCACACCGCTGGCCGGTTCGATGTAAGCCAGCACCTGGCCCTTGCGCACGGATTGGCCGATCTGCGGCAGACCATCCGGCCCGGGCACCAGCCGGCCCATTACCATTGCCTGGACCTTGCCGCCTGTCGTCGGGTCCATGATTACTTTGCCAGCCAGTTCATGGCTGCGGGCCAAGGGCTCCTGCTTGATCAGCTGGGTGCGTACACCGATCTGACGTTGCGACGGTTTCGGAAGAAACACGCTGCCATCAGGCTGGCGCTGGGGGCCATTGGAAGACGCAGCCGGCGCTTCGTCGCCGTGGTCATGGCCGTCGTGAGCGAACGCGGGAGCAGCCAGAGCCAATGCAGCCGCCATGGCCGTCGTCATTAGGAAACGGAAGTTGCGCTTCATGCTGCACCTCGCAGTGCACCGTTGGTGCGTGTACGTCTGCGCAGCGCCCACGCTAGGACACCGACGCCGAGGACTGCGGCACCGCCACCTAGTACGACCACACGGCCGGATGCGACGGCATGCTCGTGTTCGGCGTCTTCGCTATGAACATCGAGAACGCCCGTCAACAGGTCCGATTGGCCCTGCGCAGTAATAGTGGCCATGATTGAGGTCTCGCCATCGGATAGCGGCTCAGTCAGATCGGCCTCGAACTCTCCAACCCCGTGTGAGCTGACCTTTACCTGTTGACCACCCAGCTCGAGGGTCAGCTCGCCATCGGTCACCGGCCGGTTGTCGGCAGCATGGTCGAGGTAGAGTGTGAGACGCTGGCCGTTCAGCACACCCACCAGTTCGAAGTCATCGGAAACTGCGGCAAAGCGCGGAAGCGCGGCCGCTGCGGGGGCAGGAGCGGCTTCGCCATGGTCATGGCCGTCGCCGGCCCACGTTGCGCTACTGCCAAGCAGGAGGCTGGACAAGGCAGCTGCACGCCAGAAAGAGGATTGCGACATTTCTAAGGTTCCAGGATGGTTGAGCGCGCGCCGATCAGCGCGTGCCGGAGATGTCAGTGAAAGTCTCGGTCGGCTGCGGCAGCGTGCCTTGTGCCTGCAACAGGGACGAGATGGCCGCGGCATGCTCCACCTTGGCGAGCAGCGCCGCGCGCTCGGCCTCGGTGGCCTCCTGCTCGATGCGAAGGCGTGTCGGCATGTCCGTCTCGCCCATCGCGAACGACTTTTGGTAGAAGGTGCGCGTTTGTTGGGCTAGTCGCTGGCGCTCCGAAGCGGCCTGCATCTGGGTGCTGGTTGCCAGTTCGCGCGATTGGGCAGTTCGAATTTCCGAGAGTAGCCGGGTGCGCTGGGCCGCGAGTGCCGACTCAGCCTCCAGTGCCTGCGCATTGGCGCTGGACAATTGCTCGGTATGACGGCTACCCGTACCGAAGGGAATGCGCACACCCACCGTGATCGTCTGGTTGTAGCGTTCGCCGTAGCCGCCCCGATCCCGCGTGGTCGCCAGGGTCAGTTCGGGGTTGGCGTACTTCTGATGGGACACCAGTTCCGCAGAGCGGCGGGCCGCCAGCGCCTTGTGCTGCAGTTCCAGCAGCGCAGGGTGGTTACCCAACAACGCGCCGGACGGCTGTGCCGATGCCGGTTGAACTCGGACACCTGACTGCTCCGGCTGCGCGGAATCGGCCTGCGACGGGATACTCTCGATGCCGGTCAGTGCCAACAACGCCTCGCGCTGCGTGATTTCTTCGGCCTGAGCAATGGCCAGGGCACTACGAGCCGACGCCAAGGCGCCATCGGCCTGGTTTCTGTCGGCTTGCGCCAGGTCGCCCGCGCGAACCCGGCGAGCCACATCTTGCGCCAACTCGTCCGCGCTGCGGGTGCGATCCTGCGCCGCCACCAATTCGGCCTGGGCACGCTGCCATGCCCACCATGCCTGGCGAACCTGTCCGGCCGTGCGTAGCTTGGCGGCCAGCATCCGGCTGGATAGCGCGAGGCTTTCCGCGTCCGCCCAGCGTGCCGACGAGGCGCGCTCACCAGGCATCCAAAGGGGAATAGCCACCCCGACTTCATATTCGCGCTGTCCGTTGCGGTTGTTGAACCGATCAGTTTTGGTGGAGGCTTCCAGCGCCATCGGACCTGCCACCCAACTGCCGGCCGTCTCTTGGCGTGCTTGGGCGGCCTGCTGCCAGGCGCCTTCTCCAGCGGCTTCTGGCTGCCGCTGCCAAGCTGACTCCCACAATTGGGCGACCATGTGGCTGTCTGGTCTGGATGGGACGTGAGGGGCGGCTACTGGCTGGGCTAGCACGGTGCCGGCCCAAAGCGTGGATACCGCCCAGATCCATCCCTTGCGTATGTCTTTGCGAAGCATTCAATTCTCCATCGGTGTTGCATCAGTACTTACCCCCGGCTGGGTGTTCTCTTTCCGAGCAAGTGCTTGTCGTTGAAAAGCCACTGTTCACTGGCTTAGATATGAACAATTGTATATCTATTCATATGAATGGGAAAGAAAACCTTACATCCTTTGAGCACCAATCGCCTTAGAGAGGGCGTCGGGCGCAAGACATCGAGAGGCGAGGTGGGGCTAATCCACTGCGCAAACAGCTATGCAGACTCCTTGAGCATATCCCCCGGGGGGGGATATGATTGCTGCATGAAAGAGATGCACAAGCACACCAGCCACCCAGATCTCGTGAAACGGCTCAAGCGCGCCGAGGGTCATCTGCGACACGTCATCGGGATGATCGAAGGAGAAGAAACCTGCCTGGACATCGCTCGCCAGCTCGCTGCGGTGGAGAGCGCCGTCACAGCGGCCAAGCGCGTCCTGATCCATGACCACATCGACCACTGCCTATCTCATGATGAGGACTCCGTTCTAGCCGAAATGAAGGCGCTAACCAGACTGCTCTGAGGTCTCTCGATGCTCTCCGTCCTAAAGAACCGCACCTACCGCCACCTGTTCACCGCGCAGGTGATCGCACTCGTCGGCACAGGCCTGATGACGGTAGCGCTCGGCCTACTTGCCTACGAGCTGGCCGGGGCCGATGCAGGTGCGGTGCTCGGGTCGGCGCTGGCTATCAAGATGCTGGCCTATGTGGGAGTCGCTCCAGTCGCACAGGCCTTCGCCGACCAGTTCCCGCGACGGTCATTGCTCGTAGCGCTGGACCTGGTACGAGCGGTTGTCGCGATCTGTTTGCCCTTTGTCACCGAGGTCTGGCAGATCTATCTGCTGATCTTTGTCCTGCAAGCGGCATCCGCCGGCTTCACGCCGACTTTCCAAGCCACTATCCCGGACATCCTTCCCGATGAAGAGGACTACACGAAGGCGCTGTCGCTGTCCCGGCTGGCCTATGACCTGGAAAGCCTGATTTCCCCGATGCTGGCTGCTGCGCTGCTGACCGTCATCAGCTTTCACAACCTGTTCGCGGGAACAGTGCTCGGTTTCCTCGTTTCAGCCGCGCTCGTGGTCAGCGTGCGGTTGCCCACAACTATTCCCGGACCGCGCCGCGGCATTTGGGATCGCACGACCCGCGGCACACGCATCTATCTCGCTACGCCACGCCTGCGGGGCCTGCTGGCGATCAGCTTGGCCGTCTCGGCGGCGGGCGCCATGGTGATCGTGAACACGGTGGTTCTCGTGAAGGCGCGCTTTGGCCTAGGCGAGGTCGAAGTGGCGTCGGCACTGGCGGCATTCGGAGGCGGTTCGATGGTGGCAGCCTTCGTTCTGCCATCCTTACTGGAAAAGGTGGCCGACCGAACCGCGATGCTCACCGGCGCTACCGTACTGGTCGTGGGCACGGGGATCGGCGCACTGCTGCCGAGCTATGCATTGTTGCTGCCGCTGTGGTTGATCATCGGCTTTGGCTACAGCGTGGCGCAAACGCCATCCGGCCGTCTTCTGCGCCGCTCGGCCCATGCCGAGGACCGTCCTGCGATCTTCGCGGCACACTTCGCGCTGTCGCACGCCTGTTGGCTCATCTGCTACCCACTTGCCGGCCGCTTCGGCGCGGTCATGGGCTTGCCATCGACCTTCATTGTCATGTCCCTGGTCGGCTTGGCCGGCGTGGCGCTGACGCTCTGGCTGTGGCCGGCCAGCGACCCTTCTGACGTGGCGCATGACCACCCCAGCTTGCCGCCGGATCACCCTCATTTACGCACACACGCAGACCAAGGCAGGCACCATCACCAGCTGATTCTGGATGACCTGCACCGTATCTGGCCGAAAGGATAGGCACATTTTCTCGTTGCGGCATCACAACGCATGGCTTCGGAGGCTGAGAAGGGTGAGCGAAAATATATCACATGAACACATATTCATGTGTTATATTTCGCCATAGTCAAACACTCAACCAGCAGAGGCGCCCATGTCCCAATCCAATGCACATGACCATGGTCACGACCATGATCACGACCACACCCCCACAGTGACGAGCGCCAACGAGCGCAAGGTTCTGGTTTCCTTCTTCCTGATCTTCGGCTTCATGCTCGTGGAAGCTGTCGGCGGCGTGCTGTCGGGCTCGCTAGCCCTACTTGCCGATGCTGGCCACATGCTGACCGACGCCGTGGCACTTGCCCTGGCTTACGCTGCCTTCCGATTCGGTCGCCGCGCAGCCGACAGCAAACGCACATTCGGTTACCTGCGCTTCGAGGTCATCGCCGGCTTCCTGAACGCCGTGACCCTGTTCGCGATCGTCGCATGGATCGCCTACGAGGCGTGGGAGCGGCTGCAGGCGCCGCCCGTCATCCTCGCCGGCCCGATGATGATCGTCGCCGTGCTCGGCTTACTGATCAACGTCCTCGTGCTGTGGATCATGACCCGCGGCGAAACCGATCACGTCAATGTGAAAGGTGCCATCCTCCACGTGATGGGTGACCTGCTCGGCTCTGTCGGCGCCATCGTTGCAGCGATCGTCATCTACTTCACCGGCTGGACTCCGATCGACCCCATCCTGTCGGTTCTAGTAGCGGCGTTGATTCTGCGCAGCGCCTGGAAGCTCCTGGCCAAGTCGATCCATATCCTGTTGGAGGGTGCGCCAGAGGACGCTTCGCCGGAAAAGGTGGAACAAGGCCTGATGAGCACTGTGCCCGGCCTGGCGGCTGTCAGCCATGTTCACGTGTGGCAACTCACTTCCGGTCGCACGATGGCCACGCTACACGTTCGACCCAACGTGGACGAGGAGGCGCGAGCTGTGGTCAAGCGCGTCGAGGCGGTGCTGCGAGAGCAGTTCAGCATCGAACACGCCACAGTCGGAATCGACTGGAACTCGGAGGCTGACGAGAACATCTGCAGCCTGCAACCCACGACAGGCCGTCAGGACCACAGCGGCCACGACCACAGTGAGCACAATCATGACCATGACCACTCCGCTCCCGGTCACAAGCATTGAGGCCGTGCTAGACGGTTCGCAGTTCACTTGAGGGTTTGAATCCATGACATCCCGCAAAACCACCAGCGCCGCTATTGTGCAATGTTCGACCTCTAACCACGGCACGACCACTGATGTCCTCGCACTATCGCAAAGTGACGTCGCTGTTCTGGCAGAGACCTTCCGCCTGCTGGGCGACCAATCGCGATTGAAAATCCTGTTGCAGTGCATGCGCGGATCGGTCGCAGTGGGCGACATTGCTGGCTCGCTAGACCTGTCGCAGTCCTTGGTCAGCCATCACCTGCGCCTGTTGCGCGGCGCGCGCCTCGTGCGCGGCGAGCGCCAAGCCAAGCACATCTTCTACGGCATTGCCGACCAGCACGTCAGCCAGGTACTCCAGGACATGGCGGTTCACATTTCGGAGGACAGACACGACGATTGACTGAACATGTGAGTGCGCGCCGGCCTACGCCTTCAAGGGGTAGGCTTTTTTTGGCTATTAATCTAGAGAGACACCGGCGCGCCTTGCTGAATGCCTAGAAGACCCCAAGCAAAAAGCACTCTAAAAATAAACACTTGAACATATCCTCATGTGTGTTATTATTTGTCTACGGGGTATCCGAAAGGCGTAAGGACCACGCCATTATTTTTAACGTCAAGGAGTATTGACCATGTCCAAGAAAATTCGCTTTGCTGTTCTGCTTTCCGCACTTTTTGCTGCTGGAGTAAACGCTCAACCGTTCGCCGCAGATATGACACGGCAACAGGTCCAGGAGGATCTGGCTGCTTGGAGGCAATCTGGGTTGGAAGCGTTGTCTCGCGGCGAAAGCGGCCCGGATACGTTCAGCCCTCAATACCAGGCTGCCTTTCAGCGCTACTTGCAATTGACCCAAGGTGATATGTATCAGGCGCCCTCAGCAGGAAAGACTCGTGCTGAAGTGATGGCTGATTTGGAACTGTGGAAAATCTCCGGCATGCACGCGTTCACCTCGCGCGGAATCACCACCGCTTCGCACACCCAAGCCTACCAACAAGCCTACGAGAGCTATCTCCAGCTCAAGCTGGGTGCGGCTTACAAGGCTCCGGTGGCATTGACTCGTGCTCAAGTAAAGAGTGATTTGGCAGATTGGCAGGTTGCGGGAATGGCTGGATTCTGGGCTGGTGAGCAGACGCCTGATACCTATAGTGATGCCTACCGCACCGCATTTGAAACCTACCAGATGCTGCGCAACAAAAAATGACTTAATGGCAGCTGCATAAAGCAGCGGTCGGATGGTTCAGCCAGAAAGAGATTCTTTCTTTTTTTTGAATAAACATACAAACAAGTGTTCATTTGTTTGCATAACATTCCGATCGCTGATTTGTGCGTCCTGCCACGGCGATTACTCAGAGAACCAGGAGATTGATATGTCTTTGGAAACATTGGACGGCACAGGAGCGCAGGACGAACAACTGGGCTTTCGGGTCGAAGGTATGGATTGCGCCAGTTGCGTCGGCAAGATTGAAACAGCGCTTGGTCGAATTGATGGCGTATCAAATGTACAGGTTAATTTTACAAATGAGACGCTGACGTTGACGCGCAGCACAAGTAGCCGAAATACTGCACGCGACATTGCCAAGAAAATCCGGTCCCTGGGCTTCGACGTGCAGGCACTGCCCGCGTCCGAAATGTCCGCAGCACCTGCACCGTGCCATGCGGCCCACGCGCATGACCACGCCGGCTGCGGCGGCCACCATGACCATGGGCATGCCCACGACCACGGGCACGATCATTCGCACGGCAAAGCGTGCGGTGATGACCATGGGCATGGCCATGCTCACGGCCATGCCCATGACCACGGTCACGATCACGGGGCCTGCAGCGGGCATGACCATGCGCCGGCCTCTGCCTCCCGTGGAGCACCCAGCACGCCCCCCAACGTGTCCATGCGCGTCGAGGGCATGGACTGCGCCAGTTGCGTCGGCAAGATCGAAACGGCGCTCGCTCGCATGGATGGCGTGTCCGATGCCCGCATAAACTTCACCGCAGAAACGCTGGAATTGACGCTCGCGTCTGGCGGCCCCACGCAGCTCGGCCACATCGAGAAGACCATCAAGAGCCTGGGCTTCGGCGTCTCCGACGTGCGCCGCCATGATGGCTCAGCACCCGCGGCCCCAGCAGCAGCATCGACGGCGCGCCATCAGCGCTGGTGGCAGACGAAGAAAGGCAAGCACGTGCTGGGCCTGGGCGGCCTGATGGGCTCGGCCTACGCGATCGCGCAGTTCGTTCCTGGCTACGCTGAATGGATCTTCGCCGCTGCGGTGATCGCGGGCGTGCTGCCGTTCGCTCGCAAAGCCTTCGCGCTGGCTGTGTCAGGCTCGCCGTTCTCTATCGAAACGCTGATGGTCGTCGCCTCGCTGGGCGCGCTCGTGATAGGCGAGGCCGAGGAAGCTGCTGCCGTGGTGTTCCTGTTCGCGATCGGCGAGCTGCTGGAAAGCGTGGCCGCCGGCCGCGCGCGCGCCGGCATCAAGGCGCTGGCCTCCCTGGTGCCTAAGACGGCGGTACTGCTCGATGCCGCGGGCGGGCAGCGCGAAGTGCCCGCCGCTTCCCTGCGCGTGAGCGACCGCGTGCTGGTGCGCCCTGGTGACCGGGTGCCTGCGGACGGCAAGATCCTCCGCGGTGAAAGCAGCCTGGACGAGTCGCCTATCACCGGCGAGTCCGTACCGCGTCAAAAGGCTATCGGTGCCGACGTGTTCGCCGGCTCCATCAACGTCGATGGCGTGCTCGAAGTACAAGTCGAGAAGACGGCATCGGACAACACCATTTCTCGCATCATCCAACTGGTGGAGCAGGCGCAGTCCTCCAAGGCGCCCACGGCTCGCTTCATCGAAAAGTTCAGCCGCTACTACACCCCTGCCGTCATGGCCATCGCGGCGTTGATCGTGGTGGTTCCGCCACTTGCCATGGGTGGCGACTGGGGTACCTGGCTGTACCGCGGCCTCGCACTGCTGTTGATTGCCTGCCCATGTGCGCTGGTGCTCTCCACACCGGCGGCCATCGCCTCGGGCCTTGCGGTGGCCACGCGACGGGGCCTGCTGATCAAGGGTGGCAACGCGTTGGAAACCATCGGCCGCGTGCGCGCCATTGCCTTCGACAAGACTGGCACGCTGACCGAGGGCAAGCCGCGCATCACCGAGGTCCTGCCCTTCGGGCTGTTCAAGCATCAACAGGTCCTTGCGCTTGCCGCCGCTGTCGAGTCCGGCTCAAACCATCCCTTGGCGAAGGCCATTGTCGCCCATGCCAAGAGCCTGGACGTGGCGATTCCCCAGGCCACGGGCGCATCGGCCATTGCCGGCAAGGCGGTGCGCGCCACCGTGAACGGCAGTGCGCTCGCTGTCGGATCGCCCGCCCATGCGGAACAGACGGCCACGCTGACAGCCGCGCACCGCAGGGAAATCGACAAGCTGGAGGATGGCGGCAAGACCGTGGTGGTCCTGTTCGACGAAGCCAGCAAGAACGTTCTGGGCCTGCTGGCCCTGCGCGACGAGCCCCGCCGCGACGCGCGCGAAGGCGTGGCCCAGCTCAACGCCATGGGCGTGCGCTCGGTCATGCTGACCGGCGACAACCGCCGCACCGCGCAGGCGATCGCCGGCAAGCTGGGCATCGAGTGGGAGGCCGAGCTGCTGCCGCAGGACAAGCTGCGCTTGGTCAACGAGATGAAGCGTGATGCCAAGGTGGCGATGGTCGGCGACGGCATCAACGACGCGCCGGCCCTGGCGACCGCCGACGTGGGTATCGCCATGGGCGGCGGCACGGACGTGGCGCTGGAAACCGCCGATGCCGCGCTGCTCAAGAGCCGCGTCACGGACGTGGCCCACCTGGTGGCCCTGTCGCGGGCGACGATGGCCAACATTCACCAAAACGTCGTATTCGCCATTGGCCTCAAGGGCTTGTTCCTGGTCACCACCGTGTTGGGTATCACCGGCTTGTGGGTTGCCGTGCTGGCCGACACCGGCGCCACGGCCCTGGTCACGCTGAACGCACTGCGCCTGCTGCGCTTCAAGGGCGCGCCGGAGGCCAACCACGGCGACGACGCCGGGCGTCCCACCACCTTGTCCGTGCCGTCTGCCCGCTGAGGCAACAAGAGGGCTTGACCTTGCCGTCGTTGTAACGCCTAGCCTCCACACAAATGTCTGCAGAGCGCTTCGGAAGGGCCGGAGTCCTGCATCCAAGAAAGGGTCACTTCCATGCGTAAAAAAATCAGAATCATTGTGGTGGCAGGCGTCATCGCAGCCGTCGGGGGGGATAGCGATCGCTGCCCGCGACGCCAAGGACGAGGGCAAGGCCGCGGCGCCCCCGGCGGGCGCGCCGATGGCGCCGCAGGTGCCCGTGGCCGAGGTCATTACCCGCACGGTCGCGCCATCGGCCGAGTACACCGGCTTCCTGGCCGCGCCCAAGACCGTCGAGCTGCGCTCGCGGGTCGGCGGCGCCGTCGATGCGGTGAGCGTTCCCGAAGGTAGCCTCGTGCGCAAGGGCCAACTGCTGTTCCAGATCGACCCGAGGCCGTTCCAGGTTGCGCTCGACACGGCCGTGGCGCAACTGCGTCAGGCCGAGGTGCTGGCCAGCCAGGCCCAGGCCGACTTTGACCGCGCCGAGCGCCTGGTGGCGACCGGCGCCGTCGCGCGCAAGACCTATGACGATGCCGCCTCCGCACGCAACGCGCGCCAGGCTCAGGTGCAGGCGGCTAAGGCCGCCGTTGCTGCGGCTCAGCTGGACCTGTCCTACGCCCGCGTCACTGCGCCCATCGCCGGGCGCGTCGACCGCGTGCTCGTGACCGAGGGCAACTTGGTCAGCGGTGGCGGCGCCGGCGCGGCCACGCTGCTGACCACGATCGTATCCATCGACCCGTTGCACGTGTACTTCGACATTGATGAGGCCACCTATCTCAACGTCGTCAGCCGCTCGCGGCCCGCTGCGGGCGCCGGTAGCAAGGCTTCGCTGCCCGTGCAGGTCGGGCTGACCACGGACAAGGGTTTCCCGCACAGGGGCGCGCTCGACTTCGTGGGCAACACCATTGACCGAAGCACCGGCACGATCCGCGCGCGCGCCGTTGTGCCCAACCCGGATGGGCGCATGGCACCCGGCATGTTCGCCCGGGCCAAGCTGTCCACCGGCGCGGCGCGCGAGGCCGTCCTGATCGACGATCAGGCCGTGGGCACCGACCAAGGGCGCAACTACGTGCTGGTCGTGGGCGAGAACAACCAGGCCCAGTACCGGCCCATCGAACTGGGGCCGGTGGTGGACGGGCTGCGCGTCATCAACGGCGGCCTGCAGGCCGGTGAGAAGATCATCATCAAGGGCCTCGTGCGCCCCGGCATGGCGGTCACGCCGCGCATGGTGCCCATGCAGGCGCCCGCGGCACCGGCCGCCGGCGCGACCGGCGCGACCAAGGCTGCGGCAAACGCTCCGGCTCCCGCTGCGGCGCCTGCCAAGGCCGGTGGCGCGGACCCCGCCAAGGCTGACGGCGCGGCCGGCTCGGCGGAGGCCCGCAAATGAATTTCCCCCGCTTCTTCATCAACCGGCCGATCTTCGCCATCGTCCTGTCGGTGCTGATGCTGATCGCGGGCGCGATCAGCTATTTCCAGCTCCCCCTGAGCGAGTACCCCCAGGTCACGCCGCCGACGGTGCAGGTCACCGCCAGCTATCCCGGCGCCAACCCGCAGGTGATCGCCGACACCGTGGCATCGCCGCTGGAGCAGGCGGTCAACGGCGTGGAAGGCATGATGTACATGCAGTCCCAGATGTCCACGGACGGGCGGATGGTGCTGACCATCTCGTTCGAGCAGCACATCGACCCCGACGTCGCGCAGATCCAGGTGCAGAACCGCGTCTCACGCGCGCTGCCCCGGTTGCCGCCCGAGGTCCAGCGCATCGGCGTGGTCACCGACAAGACCGCGCCCGATATTCTCATGGTGGTGCATATGCTCTCGCCGGGGGACCGCTACGACCCGCTGTACGTGTCCAACTACGCGATGCTCAACGTGCGCGACGAACTGGCGCGCCTGCCGGGCATCGCCAACGTGATCATCGGCGGTGAAGGCGAGTACGCAATGCGCGTCTGGCTCGACCCCGAGAAGGTCGCATCGCGGGGCATGACCGCCAGCGATGTGGTCGCCGCCATCCGCGAGCAGAACGTGCAGGTCGCAGCCGGCTCGATCGGCCAGCAGCCGAATGCGTCGGCCGCCTTCCAGGTCAGCGTCAATGCGCTGGGGCGCCTGACCACCGAAGAGCAGTTCGGCGACATCGTGATCAAGGCCGGCGCCAACGGCCAGGTGACCCGCCTGCGCGACGTCGCACGCCTGGAACGGAACTGGGCTCGGACAACTACACCATGCGCGGCCAGCTCGACGGCGAGAACGCGGTCGGCCTGCAAATCCTGATGACGCCCGGCTCCAATGCCCTGGACACGTCCAGCGCGGTGCGCGCGACGATGGAGCGGCTGCAGGCCAAGTTCCCCGAAGGCATCGAGTACAAGATCGCCTACGACCCCACAGTCTTCGTGCGCGCCTCGCTCCAGTCCGTCGCCGTCACGCTGCTGGAGGCCATCCTCCTGGTGGTGATCGTGGTGGTGCTGTTCCTGCAATCTTGGCGCGCGTCGATCATTCCACTGATCGCCGTGCCGGTCTCGCTGGTCGGCACGTTCGCGGTGATGCACATGTTCGGCTTCTCGCTGAACACGCTGTCGCTGTTTGGCCTCGTGCTCTCCATCGGCATCGTGGTGGATGACGCCATCGTGGTGGTGGAGAACGTGGAGCGCCACATGGCGCTGGGCGAATCGCCCAAGGATGCGGCGCGCAAGGCGATGGATGAAGTGACTGGCCCGATCCTGGCCATCACCTCGGTGCTGGCAGCGGTCTTCATCCCCTCGGCGTTCCTGTCGGGGCTGCAGGGCGAGTTCTATCGCCAGTTCGCGCTGACCATCGCGTTCTCGACCATCCTGTCGGCGATCAACTCGCTTACGCTGTCGCCAGCGCTGGCCGCCATCCTGCTCAAGCCGCACCACGGCGCGGCCAAGCCCGATCGTCTCACGCGCATCATCGACGGCGTGTTCGGCGGCTTCTTCCGCCGCTTCAACCGCTTCTTCGATCGCGCCTCGAATTCCTACGTCGGGGGCGTGCGCCGCGCGGTGCGCGGCAGCGCCATCGTGCTGCTGCTCTACGTCGGCTTCCTGGGCCTGACCTGGCTGGGCTTCCACAAGGTGCCTGCGGGCTTCGTGCCGGCCCAGGACAAGTACTATCTCGTGGGCATCGCCCAGCTTCCGACCGGCGCCTCGCTGGATCGCACCGAGGCGGTCGTCAAGGAGATGACCAAGATCGCACTGGCTGAGCCGGGCGTCGAGAGCGTGGTGGCCTTCCCGGGCCTGTCGGTCAATGGACCGGTGAACCAGCCGAACACCGCGCTGATGTTCGCCATGCTCAAGCCCTTCGATGAGCGCAAGGACCCGTCGCTGTCGGCCTTCGCCATCCAGGGCAAGCTCATGGGCAAGTTCAGCCAGATCCCGGACGGCTTCGTTGGCATCTTCCCGCCGCCGCCGGTGCCGGGCCTGGGTTCGATGGGCGGCTTCAAGCTGCAGATCGAGGACCGGGCGGGCCTGGGTCCCGAGGCGCTTGCGCAGGCACAGGGCCAGATCATGGGCAAGGCCATGCAGGCGCCCGAGCTGGCGAACATGCTCGCCAGCTTCCAGACCAATGCGCCGCAGTTGCAGGTGGACATCGACCGGGTGAAGGCCAAGTCGCAGGGCGTATCGCTGACCGAGGTGTTCGACACCCTGCAGGTCAACCTTGGCTCGCTCTACGTCAACGACTTCAACCGCTTCGGTCGCACCTACCGGGTCATGGCCCAGGCCGATGCGCAGTTCCGCATGCAGGCTGAGGACATAGGCATGCTCAAGGTGCGCAATGCAGCGGGCGACATGATCCCGCTGAGCGCGATCGCGACCATCGAGCGCAGTTCCGGCCCCGACCGGGTGATGCATTACAACGGCTTTCCCTCGGCCGACATCAGCGGCGGGCCAGCGCCGGGCTACTCGTCCGGCCAGGCCACCGCCGCGATTGAGAAGATCGTGAGCGAATCGCTGCCGGACGGTATGACCTACGAATGGACGGACCTGACTTTCCAGGAAAAACGGGTTGGCAACACGGCGATCTACATCTTCGCGCTGGCGGTGCTGCTCGCCTTCCTGTTCCTGGCGGCCCAGTACAACAGTTGGTCGCTGCCGTTCGCTGTGCTGCTGATTGCACCCATGGCGCTGCTCTCGGCGATCGCCGGCGTCTGGCTCTCTGGGGGCGACAACAACATCTTCACGCAGATCGGTTTCGTGGTGCTGGTCGGCCTGGCTGCCAAGAACGCGATCCTGATCGTGGAGTTCGCCCGCGCGAAGGAAAGCGAAGGGGCCGATCCGCTGGCAGCCGTGCTCGAAGCCGCGCGCTTGCGGCTGCGCCCGATCTTGATGACGTCGTTCGCCTTCATCGCTGGCGTGGTGCCGCTGGTGCTGGCCAGCGGTGCGGGCGCCGAGATGCGCCACGCCATGGGCATCGCGGTGTTCGCCGGCATGCTGGGCGTGACGGTATTCGGCCTGGTGCTGACGCCGGTGTTCTACGTTGTGGTGCGCAAGCTGGCGCTGCGCCGCGAAGCGCGCCATGCCCGTGGCGGCATGACCGACCAGCACGCATGACGGCCAGGAGGACATACGACATGAAAACATCTTTCGCATTCACACGACCCGCCAGGACGCTGGCGCCGCTCGCCCTCGCGGCGGCGCTGGCTGGCTGCTCCATGGCACCGAAGTATGACCGGCCCGCAGCGCCGATCGACACGGCCTATCCCTCGGGCGCGGCCTATGTGGAACTGGCGGCCGCGACGCCCGACGACGCGATCACGGCCGAGATCGGTTGGCGGGACTTCTTCCGCGACCCGCTGCTGCAGCAGTTGATCGGCATTTCGCTGGAGAACAACCGCGACATGCACAAAGCCGCGCTCAACGTGGAGGCGGCTCAGGCGCTGTACCGTATCCAGCGTGCCGAGATGCTGCCGAACCTGGGCGTTTCCGCCCGCGGCGCGTCAGAGCGCGTACCGGCCGACCTCAGTACCACGGGGCAAAGCGACGTGCTCCGGCGCTACGACGTGGCCGGGGTGACGGCCGCCTGGGAGCTGGACCTGTGGGGCCGCATCCGCAGCCTCAACGACCGGGCGCTGGCGTCCTACCTGGCCCTCGACGAGACCCGCATCGCCACGCAGATGAGCCTGGTGTCCGAGGTGGCCAGCGCCTACCTCACGCTGCGCGCCGACCAGGAACTGCTGCGCCTGACGAGCGACACCCTCGCCACACAGAAGCGCTCCTATGACCTGACCACCCAACTGGTGGAAGCGGGAAATTCCACGCAGCTCGACCTGCGCCGCGCGGAGATCGCGCTGCGCACCGCCGAGGCCAACCGCGCCGCCTACACGCGGCAGGCGGCCAAGGACCGCAACGCGCTGCTGCTGCTGCTGGGCCAGCCGCTGACGCCGGAGCTGTCCCGGCAGCTTGACGAGGCCGTGGCGCTGCCGGACGACATCGTGCCGACCGACCTGCCGAGCGGCCTGCCGTCCGAACTGCTCGCGCGTCGGCCGGACATCCGCGCCGCCGAGCAGATGCTGATCGGCGCCAACGCCAACATCGGCGCGGCGCGGGCCGCGTTCTTCCCGACGATTAGCCTCACGGGCTCGGCGGGCACGGCCAGCGCTTCGCTGGACGGCCTGTTCGATTCGGGCTCGCGGGCCTGGAGCTTCCTGCCGCAGATCACGCTGCCCATCTTCCGCGGCGGCGCGTTGCGAGCCAATCTGGACGTGGCACAGGTACAAAAGAGGATCGAAATCGCCAACTACGAGAAGTCTATCCAGGCGGCCTTTGCTGAGGTGGCTGACGGCTTGGCGGGCAAGCGCACGCTTGATGAGCAGATCCGCTCGGAGCAGCTCCTGGTAGCGGCTAGCCAGAAAGCCTACCAACTAGCCGAGCAACGCTTCCAGGAAGGCGTGGACGACAACCTCACCTTGCTCGATGCGCAACGCACACAGTACGGTGCGCAGCAGACCCTGGTGCGCACGCGCCTGACGCGGCTGAACAACCTCATCCACCTCTACAAGGCGCTGGGTGGCGGCTGGACTGAGCACACGGTGCAATCGGGCGCCACCGGGCAACCATCCGCCCGGTCGCCGGGATAAGGGCTATGCGCAACGGCGGCGTTCCCCATCGTTGCGCACGGAGAACCGGATGAGGATCGGTGAACTTGCGCGCTTGACGGGCACCCCCCGGAGAACATTCGGTTCTACGAGCGGGAGGGCCTGTTGCAAGCCCCGGAGCGGTCACGCAACAACTATCGGCGCTATGGCCCGGCCCATGTCGAACGGCTTCACCTGATTCGCAACTACCGTGCCTCGGGAATCGGCCTGGATGACGTGCGCCGCCTACTGGGTTGGGCACATGAGGGGTTCCTGGAACCTGAGCTGCTAAGGCAGGCTGTCCAAGGCCATCTCGCCTGTGTTGAGGAACGCATGGAGCAACTGATCCAGGTGAAAGAGCACCTGCTCGCATTGGCCCTGCACGGTGCTGCTTCCGCCGGGGCTTCCGAGGATGGACCGGCTCGCGATGGTTCGTGAGCATCGCATGTCCATATAACTGAATATATATTCATGCGTGTAATATTTCCGGCCAGACAAACGAATAAGAAAGACGCCCATGACCGACCAGAGCATCACGCGCCGAAACATCGGCGTTCTCACCGCCGCGCAGGCGCTCGGCGGCGCCAGCGCGCCCATCGTGATGTCGCTGGGTGGGCTGGTCGGCCAGCAGCTTGCCAAGAATTCGGCCTGGATCACCTTGCCCGTGAGTCTGTTCGGCCTGGGTCTTGCCATCGGCACCTTGCCTGCCGCCTTCATCATGCGGCGCCATGGCCGCCGCAACGGATACGTGGTGGGGGTCGGCTTCGGCGTGGCCTCGGGCCTGATCGCCGCGTTGGGCATCATGCTGGCCTCGTTCTGGATCTTCTGCGCCGGCACCTTCCTGGCGGGCTTCTACGGCGCGTATGTGCAGAGCTACCGCTTCGCAGCCGCCGACACCGCCGAGGACGCGCTTAAGGCCAAGGCCATTTCCTGGGTCATGGTGGGCGGTCTCGCGGGCGCCATCATCGGGCCGCAGTTGGTGATCTTCA